>DATAEV010000063.1:0-6569 GCA_036257875.1 Actinomycetota bacterium
CTCGAGGGTGACTTCACCGAGCAGGACGAGGCGAACCTCGTTCGTCTGGCGACGCTCACGTCCTTCGCGCTCGACGCCCTTGCGCAGCTGCACCTCCCCGAGTACCGGGAGAAGGTCCGAAGTCTCTAGGAGCGTGTAGGGCTAGCGCGCACGTGGTAACGGAGGTAAATGACTCACGAGCTAAAGGTGCGGGTCTCGACGCTCGGGGCCACCTCAGATTCTCGCCTAGCCGCGTACAGTCTGCTGAGCTAGCCGGCAGAAGTCCTGTTACTAGTCAACAGAGGGATAGCCTGGTATCCTCTCGGCCCATGCCGGGCAAGAAGCGCAACGACGACGCCGACCGCGGGGCCGCCGCGCGGCGGCTCGGCGAGGCGATGCATCGCAAGATCGAGGCGCTCGAGACTGTCGAGAAGCACGCGGCTGCGTATCGGGCACACGCTCAGGAGCTCGAACGTCTCCGCGAGCAGCTCTACACCGAGATCCGCCGGCTGCACCGCGCTCGGCTGCTCACGATCAGAGAGCTCTCCGAGGCTGGCGGTCTCTCCGTGCCGCGCATCAAACAGATCGTCGCGAGCAGCGCTAACAGGTAGACGTAAACGGCGGGAACGCCAGCAGGGCCTTGATCTCGAGACACGGGATGGGCCGATGACCGGGCGGTACTCCGCGGCTGAGGGAAAGGCAAGGGTATGAAGAAGGTTCTTCTGTCGTCTAGGCGTCGGCGGTTCGTTGTTGCCTTGGTGTCGGCGGCGCGACTCATCGTCATGGCGAGCGTGTTGGCCCTCTTTGAAAGTATCCGTGAGCGCCGCGCGCGTCGGATACGCGCCGTCGTGGCCGTCGGCGCCACCGGCACACTGATCGCGAGCATCTTGCTCACGGGGCCTTCGGCCGTGGCCGCCGGCGATCCGGTCATCGCTGCCGCGGGCGACATCGCGTGCGACCCAGCCGACTCTTTCTTCAACGGCGGCAACGGCACCTCAACCCACTGCCACGAGAAGTACACGGCCCAGCAGCTCGTGAACGGGGGGTTCTCCAAGGTCCTCGCACTTGGCGACACGCAGTACGGCTGTGGCGGCTCGGCTGCATACGGTCAGTCCTACGACCCGACCTGGGGTTCGGTGAAGGGGAAGACCTCCCCCGTGATCGGGAACCACGAATACGACACGTCCGGTGGGACCGATTGCGGCCGCGGGGGGGCCGGGTACTTCGGCTACTTCGGATCGATCGCCGGCGGACCCGGCGGCTACTACAGCTTCGATGTCGGCACGTGGCACTTGATCGCACTGAACGCGAACTGTTCACAGGTGGCGTGCAAAGCCGGCAGCGCGCAAGAGACCTGGCTCAAGAACGACCTCGCGACGCACCCAGCGACGTGCACGCTGGCGTTCTGGCATCAGCCCCGTTTCTCCGCCG
Source organism: Actinomycetota bacterium (assembly GCA_036257875.1). Taxonomy (GTDB): domain Bacteria; phylum Actinomycetota; class UBA4738; order UBA4738; family HRBIN12; genus AC-51. The sequence goes on from DATAEV010000063.1 coordinate 1,411, forward strand.
GACCGAGCACGCTCGCGAACCTGCTGCCGTTCTGGAACGACCTGTATGCCGCGCACGCCGACGTCGTCTTGAACGGTCACAAGCACAATTACCAGCGGCTGACGAAGCTCGACCCGAGCGGCAAACCCGATCCGAATGGGATCAGGGAGTGGGTCGTGGGAACCGGAGGCGATGACCACTCGCTCGGATCGAAGCTCTTCCCCGGCACCGAGGCGAGCGACGGGAAGCACTTCGGCATCCTGACGATGACGCTCCATCCGGGGAGCTACGACTGGCAGTTCATCGCCGACAACGGAACCGTCATCGACAGCGGGTCCGCCGGCTGCGTCTGAGCTGCAGCCTCGGAGGACGGGTTCACGGCAGGCGAACGGAGGGTCTTCGCCCGTGATGCGCAGCAACCCTCCACCCGGAGGGCCCAGTCCCCCCGATACCGATGGACCACGTAACCGAAGCAGACCCCTTCCTGGGGCCTGGTGAACGACACACTGAGGAGGGTTCGACATGGAGCACGTTTCGCCCAGGAGCCAGAGCACCATGCAGGAGCAGCAGGAGAAGTACCCGAACGACTGGCCGGTCATCACGCCGGAGCAGGAGCGGATCAAGCTGGGCCTGCCAGCGGTCCCGCCCGTTCCCGAGGCGCCGGCAGAGACGCCGAAGCCGAAGCGTCGGATCGGTCGTTGGATCGCGCCTCGGCGGTCGTAGTCCTGACGGGACGGTCGTGGGGCGCGGCGGCGACGGGCAACACCAGCGGGCTGTCTACACGGGCTTCATGGCCTTCACTGCGCCGTAGCAGGACCGCCGCTCCCGAGGAACCCCGTAGGCCCTCAGCCGGCGAACGGCGTCTCGGCGATGCCTCGGACACCCGGCGTGCACGCGAAGACGCTGCCGGCGAGCGGCTCCTCGGCGATCTCGGCGTCGGTCAGCGTCTCGGTCGCGCTCGTGATGTACAGGGTTCCCAGATCCGGGCCGCCGAAGGCGCAGCCGGTGCCGCGCGAGACCGGCAGGTCGACGATCCGGTCGATCTCGCCGTCGGGGTCGTAGCGCACGATGCGGCCGTAGACGGGTTGGGCGCTCCACACGAACCCCTCACGGTCCACCGTGAGACCATCCGGGAAACCACCGGCCTCGGGGTCGAGCTGCACGAACGGACGCCGTCCGGCGATCTCGCCGCTCCCCGGATCGAAGTCGAAGGCGAAGATCGCGTACCGGAAGCTCTCCGTGTGATACATGGTCCGGCCGTCAGGACTCCACCCCATCCCGTTCGAACACTTGACCTCGTCTCGCATGCGCGTGATCCGCCGATCCGGATCGAAGCGGTACAAGGCGCCCGTCGGCGCGAGCCAGTCCTCGGCTCCCATCGTGCCGGCCCAGAGTCGACCCTGAGGGTCGCATTTGCCGTCGTTGAATCGGTTCCCGGCGCGATCCGGCTCGGGGTCGTCCAGCATCTCGAGATGACCGGAGTCCGGATCGTAGAACGCGAAGTTCTTGCGCATCGAGAGCACCAGACCGCCCTGCGCTCGGGTCGACACGGAGGTCACCCAGTCCGGCAAGTCGAACGTGCGATGGTCGCCGTCGATCGGCCGGAAGATGTGGATCCGCTGGCCCGGGATGTCCACCAGGTGGAGCCGCTGCGTTCCGACGTCCCACAAGGGTGACTCGCCGACGACGTTGTCGGAACGGAACACGACCGACACATCGGTAGGCGTCGGCTCGATCTCCGGCGGTCTTCCGGTTCGATCCATCGCCTAGAGCCAGCCGGCGCGGCGGAACAACCAGTACAGGCCGGCGGACGCGCCGATGATCAGGATTGCCGAGGTGACGACCCCCCAGGGTTGCGAGAAGCCCGGATAGGGGACGTTCATGCCGTAGTAGCCCGTGACGAGGGCGGGTACGGCGATGATCGCCGCCCAGCTGCTCACCTTCTTCACGATCTGGTTCTGCCGATAGTCCCGCAAGCTGAGGTTCGTCTCGACGATCGTGCTCACCAGATCACGGAGCGAATCGGACGACTCACTCACGCGCAGGATGTGGTCGTACACGTCCTGGAAGTAGGGGTAGAGCTCTTCGGCGATCGGGGACTGTTCCCGTCGCATGAGGCTGCTGATCGCCTCTCGCATCGGCACGACCAGACGATGGAACCGCACCATCGCTCGGCGCATGTCGAACCAGTGGCGCTGCTTCGCCGGATCGAGGGGGCGATCGGCGAAGATCCCGTCGCTGACCTCCTCGTAGTACTCATCGAACGCCTGGACCGTATCGAAGTAGCTGTCGACGATCACGTCGAGCAAGCCGTAGAGCAGGAATCCGACCCCGAAGACGGCGAGGTCGGGCGATCGGTCCCACCGCTCGAGCACCGGATCGATGGAGAAGCGGTCGTTGTCGCGGACGGTGATGAGCCAGCGCTCGTTGATGAACGCATCGACCTCGGTCTCATCGAGACGGCCACCCTCGACGTCGACGCGGACGGCATGGCAGGACAGGAACAGATGCGTTGCGTACCGATCGAGCTTGGAACGCTGGTGAGGTTCCAGGGCGTCCTCGACCGCAAGCTCGTGCAGCCCGAGCTCGGCGGCCAGTTCGTGAAGCTGTTCCATCGTCGGGCCAGAGAGATCGACCCACACGACGGTATCCGGATCCGCCAGGTATTCGGAGACATCGGCAACCGGGAAGCCTTCGGCCTCGAGGACGCCCTTCCGATAGACCCTCGTCATGGGCTCACCCATAGATGCGGTCAACCACCGAGTGCTTCGATCACATCCCGGGAATGCGTCACCGGGAGGGGGAGACCTCGATCAGCATCGTCTCGGGGAGCCCGGACGCAGCGTCGGATGCGTGCATCCCCGCCAGGGAACCGGTCGCGACACCGACACCCTCGCCAAGGCCACCGAGCTTCTCGCCGACCTCACCTCCCGCGAGTCCTCCGGCGAACATCGCCCCGCTGTGTCCGCGCGGGTTGAACTCCCCGGCGGCGATCACCTCATCGTCGATCCCACGCGCCTCGAGCGCCCGGTGGACGAGCGCCGGCATCTCGTCGGTCATGGCCCCTCCTCGCCAAGAAGTCCTCGACCTGACGCTACTCGGGAGAGGTCGGCAAGTCATCCCGGGCCGCGAGCACGTTGTCGCTCTCTCGGAGCAGATGCGTAGGGTGAGGATGACGCGATGACGGAGGGAGAGGGAAGGTCGTGAGTACTCGAGTCCAGAACGGAGATGGAGCCGGTGGCGCCGAGAAGCGACCGCTCGGCACGGTGGTGGCGTCGGCGGTCGATGGGTTCCGCACGCTCGTCCGCGAACACGTCGACCTGGCCAAGCTGGAGGTGAGCGAGGCCGCGTCGGTCCGAGCGCAGGGCGCGGGGATGATCGGTGCCGCCGTCGTCATGGCGATGTACGCGCTCGGCTTCGTCGCGGCAGCGGGCGCGGCGGCGCTCGCTCTGGTGCTGCCCGTGTGGGCGGCCATCCTGATCGTGGCTGCTGTCCTGCTCCTGGTCGCGGGAGCGTTGGTCTTGATCGCACGTCGCGGGCTGCGAACGGCTCCGCCGGCGGCGGAGCGGACCCGGGAAGCTCTGAAGGAGGACGCTCGATGGGCGAGGCGACAGATCGCAAGGTGACGGAGATCGAAGAGACGCGGCGCCGCCTCGAGGCCGACCTTCGGGAGTTGGAGAGCCGAGTGCCGGCCCCGTTCCGGTCGACGAAGAGCCTCGTGGGCTTGGTCCTCGGGAGCACGGCGCTCACCGCACTCCTCCTTCGGAGGTCCCGGTCCAAGCGCTCCAACGGACGCCCGTCCGCGGAGGTGGTGGTCCGCATCGTCCGCGACGACGTATGAGCGTGGACCTTTGCTCCGCCCACCTCGGTGACCTTCGTTCTGACCCCTGCGGAACACCGATGACGAGAGCTACGGTCGCCTCCCGTGGGTGGTGAGCAGTCGCGCAAGGAGGTGGCGCGGAGGGCTGGGGTGGATCCCGGTTACGTCGACCGGTTGGTCGAGCTCGGGTTGCTGCAGCCCGGTCACGACGACGCCTTCTCCCAGGGTGACGTCCTCCGGGCGCGATGGGTGTACGGCTTGCAGGCGGCGGGCGTGCCACTCGAAGGGATGGCCTCGGCCGTCCGGGACGGAACGCTTTCGTTCTCCTACCTGGATGCGAGCGCGTTCGATCGGTTCGCCGAGGTCAGCGACACGACGTTCCGCCAGCTCAGCGAGAGCACCGGGATCGACATGGACCTGCTCAGGGTGGTTCGCGAGGCCGTCGGCTTCGCGGAGCCGGGGCCGGACGACCGTGTCCGCGACGACGAGCTATCGGTCGTGCCGGCGATCGCGCTCCAGCTCTCGAACGGGGTTCGGCCCGTGGTGATCGAACGGTGGCTCCGAGTGTGTGCGGACAGCCTGCGCCGGATCGCCGAGACCGAGACCGACTGGTGGCGCACCGACGTCGAGCAGCCCCTCCTCGAAGGAGGGATGACGACGGTCCAGATGCTCGAGGCGCAAGCCGACTTCGGGTCGCGGGTCAACCCCATGATGGAGCAGGTGGTCTTGGCGATCTACCGCGGCCAGCAGGAACACGCCTGGAGCCAGAGCGCCCTCGAGGATGTCGAGGATGCGCTGGAACGGGCCGGTCTCCTCAGCCGGCTGCGCCATCCGCCGGCGGTGTGCTTCTTGGACCTGACGGGATACACGCGACTGACCGAGGAGCGGGGAGACGAGGCGGCGGCGGACCTGGCGGAGACGCTGGCCGCCGTGGTCCGGCGCCATTCTCAGGAACATGGAGGGCGGCCGGTGAAGTGGCTCGGTGACGGGGTGATGTTCCACTTCCAGGACCCGGGCCAGGGTGTGCTGGCCGCTCTCGACATGGTCGAGGGCGTGGCGACCGAAGCCCTTCCGCCCGCCCGGGTCGGGATCGACGCGGGTCCGGTGATCTTCCAGGAGGGTGACTACTACGGCCGGACCGTGAACATCGCGGCCAGGATCGCCGAGTACGCCAGGCCTGGCGAGGTGTTGGTGAGTCAGGAGGTGGTCGACGCGGCCGAAGGATCGCCGGTAACGTTCACCGGGATGGGGCCGGTCGAGCTGAAGGGCGTATCCGGCACTCTGCACCTCCACTCGGCTCATCGGGCTGCCTGAGTGGGCCCGGTCGCCTCGCCGTGGATCGCGCGGACCGTGTCGATGG
>DATAEV010000069.1:0-17590 GCA_036257875.1 Actinomycetota bacterium
CGCGGTCGCTCGATACGTCCGCGGCTTCGGGGTCCTGCCGGGCGAGCGCGCCGTCATCTTCACGACGAACGACTCGACGCGCGAGGTCGCCGAGACACTGACCGACGCAGACGCCGAGATCGCCTTCGTTGCCGACGTCCGGGAAGGCTGGGCGGTCGCCGGGATCGACGGCAAGGAGCACTTTCAGGCCGTCCACGTGATGGGGCCCGACGGCGAGCGGCGCACGGTGGACGCGGACCTCGTCGCCGTGTCGGGCGGCTGGAACCCAGCGACCCAGCTCTGCCGCGCGATCGGCGGAGGTCTTCGCTACGACGAGACGCTCGCGACCTATGTGCCCGACGGCACGGGACCCGACTGGCTCGAGGTCGTCGGAACGGCGGCCGGCGACGGTCTCCCGCCGAGTGCGCCTTACTGGTACACACCTGGGGACGACCTCTCGACGCATTTCGTCGACCTGCAGCGCGACCAGACCGTCCAGGACGTCCTGGATGCGGTGGGCGGCGGCTTGCGCAGCGTCGAGCACGTGAAGCGCGCCACCTATATCGGAACGGCGATCGACCAGGGACGCACGAGCGCGGTGCTGACCGCCGAGATCGTGAACGCCGCGCTCGGATGGGAGCTCGGAGCGCAAGGTCCGACGAACGCGCGGCCGCCGTACGTGCCGGTGCCGTTCTCTGCGCTGGCGGGGATGGACCGCGGCCCCGCGCTGCTGGACCCGAAGCGGACGACCCCTCTACACGATGCCCACGTCGAGCGCGGCGCGGTGTTCGAGAACGTCGGGCAATGGCTCCGCCCGCGCTACTTCCCCCAACGCGGCGATGACCTGGAGAGCGCCGTCGCGCGCGAGTGCCTCGCGGTGCGCACCGCTGCCGGCGCCCTGGACGCGTCGACGCTCGGCAAGATCGAGGTCGTCGGACCGGACGCCGATCTCTTCCTCGACCGGATGTACACGAACCGGATGTCGAACCTCGCCGTCGGCTCGATCCGCTACGGCTTCATGCTCGGCCTGGACGGGATGGTGTTCGACGACGGCGTCGCGATGCGCCTAGCCGAGGATCGCTACCTCCTGACGACGACGACGGGCGGCGCGGCGGCCGTGCTGGACCGGTTCGAGGAGTGGCTCCAAACCGAATGGCCCGACCTGCGCGTCTCGTGCACGAGCGTCACCGAACAGTGGGCGGTCGTTGCGGTCGGCGGACCCCGGGCGCGCGGTGTCGTCACGAGTCTCGGGACCGATGTGGACCTCGCCGCCGAAGCGTTCCCGTGGATGACCTGGCGGGAGGGAACGGTCGCGGGCGTGCCCTGCCGCGTATGCCGCGTCAGCTTCCACGGTGAGCTCTCGTACGAGCTCCACGTCTCGTCGTGGCACGGACGCCACGTCTGGGATGCGGTCGTCGCGGCGGGTGCCGTCCTGTACGGGACCGAGGCGATGCACGTCCTCCGCGCGGAGAAGGGATACGTGATCGTCGGACAGGAGACCGACGGCACGGTCACGCCCGACGACCTGGGGATGGGGTGGATCGTGAACCCGTCGAAGGGCGACTTCGTCGGCAAGCGCTCGCTCGTGCGAGCCGACACGTTGCGGGAGGACCGGAAGCAGCTCGTGGCGCTCCTCCCGAAGGATCCATCGGCGCTCCCGGTCGAAGGAGCGCAGCTGGTCGGCACCGCCGAGCTCCCAGCCCCTCCCGTGCCGATGCTCGGACACGTCACCTCGAGCTACCGGAGCCCGATCCTGGAACGGACCTTCGCCCTCGCGATGCTCAAGGAGGGGCGAGCGATGCACGGCGACACCGTGTGGGCCGCGTCGCGCGGGGAGACGATCCCATGCGAGGTCACCGCCCCGGTCGTCTACGACCCAGGGGACAGCAGACGTGACGGCTGACACACGGGCTCGCTCGCCGCTGGCCGACCGCGGCACGGACCTCGCGACGATCGGCACCGAGCTCGTGCCCTTCCTGGCGCAGGTGGATCTCCGGGTCGACCCCGCGTCCGCGGGGCTGGCGCCGTATCCGCTTCCGATCGAGCCGAACACGGCCGTGGACGACGGTCGCCGGGCCGCGCTCTGGCTCGGGCCGGATGAATGGCTGGTCCTGGGGCCGCCGGGAGCCGCGGCGGAGATCGTCGCCGAGCTCGAAGCCACGTTCGCACACGTCGACCGGTCCGTGATCGACGTGTCGGCGAATCGGGTCGCGATCGAGCTCACGGGCGCTGGACGCTTCGACCTCCTGGAGCACGTGTGTTCGCTGGACCTCGACCCGCGCGTCTGGGCCACCGGTCGGTGCGCGCAAACGCTCCTCGGGCGCGCGCAGGTGATCCTCCAGGAACGGACCGAGACGACCGGGATCCTCGTGAGGCCGTCGTTCGCCGACTACATCTTGGACCTCCTGCTGGCCGTCCACGGCGCCGTCAACAGCGTGGGAGCATGAGCGGCGTGGACGTCGACCGCCTCGCCAAGCTGCCGCTCTTCGGGGAGCTCGACAACTACGACCTCGGCCAGCTCGCCGGCTGGCTGGTGGACGTCGAGCTGCACGAAGGCGAGCCGCTGATGGAACAGGGGGCGATGCCCGACATGCTCTTCGTGCTGGAGACCGGCACGGTCGACGTGCTGCGGGATGGCGAGCGGGTCGCGTCGCTCGGTCCCGGCCAGGTCGTCGGCGAGATCAGCCTGATCGAGCCGCAGCGCCGGACCGCCACCGTGCGTGCAACGTCGGACGTCCGCGCCGTCGCTCTCCCGCTCGAGCACCTGGATCAGCTCGAAGGCGAGATGCCGGAGATCGTGCGGAAGCTCCGGTGGATCGCGGGCAAACGGCGCGACGAGCTCGGCGGCTGAAAGGATCTTCAGCCCACAGGTGCGCCGAACCAACCGGAAAGCGCGTCTCGTAGTGCGGGCCCGGCGGTGTCGGTGGGTTCGTCGATCGGTGCGGCCCAGGCGACGTGGACGTCCGGGCGGATCAGGAGGGCGTCGGCCGGTCTTTGGTCCGCGGAGGCGGTGTGGATGTCGACGCGATCCTGCCAGTCCCGGGCGATCTCGCGGAGGTCTGGGCGGTCGGCGAGATCGATGAAGGTGGGCCGCGCGGCGTGCGTGAGCTTCGCGACGCTCGTCGCGCCCCGGTCGGTGCGCAATGCCAGGTCGGGTGCGAAGGTCCCGATCAGGGCGTGGTGGTCGTGGCCGGGGAACGGGTAGCGAACCTCGGAGCCGGCCATGAGACCGCCGAGGCGGCGTAACGGCTGCTCGTCGACCAGCAGTTCCTGGAAGAGTTCCCGCAGCGCGACGGCGGCCTGGTCGTGGCCCCGCCGGATCGCGACCTGGGCTTGCGCGTGCAGCATGTTGCGCGCGGCGGCGAGCCGGCGTTCGTCCTGATACGTGTCCAGCAGGTCGTCCGGCGCCCAGCCCTGGACGTCGGCCGCCAGCTTCCAGCCGAGGTTGACGCTGTCGAGGAGGCCGGCGCCGAGTGCGACGCCCGGGGAAGGGAACAGGTGCGCGGCGTCGCCGGCCATGAGGATCCGTCCGTCGCGGTATCGCTCGACCTGCCGGGCGTGAAAGGTGAAGCGCGTCAGCCGGGTCGGCTCTCCCAAGGGCAGATCCACGCCGAGCACGCGACGGATGCTGTCCCGGAGCTCGGTCACGGTCATCGGCTCGTCGTCGTCGTAGGCGACGGCCTCCTCCTCGCTGGTGTAGAGCCCGATGAGCCCGGGGTTGGTCGACCCGAGGGCGAACTCGCCGCGTTCGGTTCGTGTGAAACCGAAGGGGATCTTGCCGTGGCCGGCGACGTCGATGTCGCCGTTCTCGAGCATGGTCACGCCCTCGGGCACGGTGACCTGTACGAGCCGCTGGACCTCCGGGTAGGTGATGCCGGGGAACGGGATGCCGGCCAGGTCGCGGACCCGGCTGCTCGCGCCGTCGCAGCCGACGAGGTACCGGGCGCTCACCCGGGTCGGCCCGTCCGAGCCGCGCACGTCCGCGGTCACCGTGTCGTCGTCCTGGCTCAGCCCGACCACCTCCCGGCCGCGGCGGATCTCGGCGCCGAGCTCGCGGGCGAAGTCGTCGAGGACGCGCTCGAGCTGCGGTTGCGGGAGCGGCAGCACCTCCATCGGAGGATCCGCGAGCTGGGTGAAGTCCACGTGCATCCCGCCCCACGGGAGCCGGGGTGCCGGCATGGCAGCGGTGCCGGCTGTTTCGAATCGCTCGAGTTCGCCCCGGAAACGCAGCAGTTCCAGGATCTGCCCGCTGAGACCGCCGGCCTTCGGGATGTCTCGGATCTGAGGCTGCCGCTCTAACACGAGCGGCCGTACCCCGGCCCGGCACACTTCACACGCGAGCATCAGACCGGTCGGGCCGGCGCCCACGATGACCACATCGGCGTCCATCACGGTGCCACTCCTTCTGGCGCAGTTCTGGTTTCAGCCGGTGATGATGCGGCACGACCCGGGGGTTGCCGCAAGCCCCCCGGTGTGCCGTACATTGGAAGTGCAAGGAGTGGTGTCGGTCAGGCCGACAGCTCGTCCAGCATCCCGCGTTGCCAAGCCGCCGTCTGCTCCACCTGGTTGAACGTGAAGACGTGCAGGGCGCGGACGTCGGCGACCGGGTCCGCGAGCATCGGCGCCAGCCGTTCGAGGAACGCGTCGGGACCGAATGAACCGCCGCGCACCAAGTGCCCCAATAACTGCTTGTTCTTCTTCAGGTAGCGGGCCGAGTCCGCGACCCCGATCCGCGCCGCGACCTTCATCAGCTTCGGGAGCTCCGCGACGCCGGGAACGCCTAGATGCAGCGGCAGGGTGATCCCGGCGTCGCGGACCTCCCCCACCCAGCGCGTGACCGCGGCCGGGTTGAAGCTCATCTGCGAGGTCATCGCGTTCGCGTATCGCTGCTTCTCGCGGACCGCCTCGAGCAGACGATCGTCGGGGATGTCGGGGTGGCCCTCCGGGTAGCACGGAACACCGATCTCCTCGAACGGGTGGCCGAGCTCGTCCATCGCCTGAAGGAGCATCAACCCGTCGTGGAGCTCGCCCCGGTCTTTGGTGTCGCCGCCGACGACGAAGACCTTGCGGAGGCCGTTCACTCGAGCCCGCTCAAGCAGGTCGGCGAGGTGCGCCCGGTCGCGGAGCATGTGCGCCGAGATGTGGGGCGTCACGTCGTGCCCCATCGCCGCGACGGCCTCGGCCAGGTCGAAGGTCGCTTCGATGCCGTGGGAAGGAGAGGCCGTCACGGTCACCTGCGATCCGGGCGGGAGCGCCGCGGCGCGGTCGATAGCGTTCGAGAGCGGGATCAGCTCGTAACGCGCGTCGGCGACGAGCGACTTGAGCGCCGCCCGCTGCTCCTCGGTCAGGCCGGATGCCCGCCGCCGCTTCCAGAACCGCCAGCTCATGTGCCTTGCTCCTCACGGCATCGTGCCGCACGTCTCATCGACGGGTCACGAGCATGACTGAACCACCGGTCACAACGTGAGCCGGAACGCGGGGCCGGGGTGACCGGCGATCAGCCCTTCGGGATCTCCTTCGTCGGGTCCCAGTGCGGCATCGACACGACGGTCGCGGCGACCTTGGCCTTCGGGGTCTGGACCTGGAGCGACGTCCCCGGCTCGGTGTGCTCGATCGGCAGCATCGCGAACCCGATGTTCTTCTCGAGCCGCGGCGAGTAGCACGCGGACGTCACGCGACCGATCTCGTTCCCGCCCGCGGACACGGGGAAGAAGTCCAGCATCTCGTTGTCGATGTACGAGCCGAGCGGATCGCCGTCGATGTCCACCCCGACGAGCTTCTGCGAAACGCCGTCGGCCTTGATCCGCTTCAGGGCCGCCTTGCCCATGAAGTCGGCTTCCTGGTCCAGGTCCACCATCCACGTGTAGTGGTAGCCGACCTCGAAGGGGTTGTTCTCGTACCACATGTCCGCGCCGAAGGCGAGGATGCCTCCTTCGATCCGGCGGATGTGGCACGGACCGATCACCACGAGCCCATGCGGCTTGCCGGCTTCGAGCACCGTGTCCCAGAGCTTCACGCCGTGCTTCGACGCGTCGCGGAGGTAGATCTCGTAGCCGACCTCGCCCGTGTAGCCGGTGCGCGAGACGACGACCGACATGCCGTTGAGGTCCGCCTTCATCAGGCCGTAGTACGGGACGTCGAGGATCCGGTCGCCGAAGAGCTCGGTCAGGACCTTCTTCGCGCTCGGGCCCTGGATCTGCACCGGCGCGACGTCGATCTCCTGGACCGTGACGTCCATCCCCTTCGCGGCGGCGATCCCCATCGCGTAGAGGTTCACGTCGGAGTCGGCGAGCGAGAGCCAGAACTCGTCCTCCTCCACGCGGAGCAGCACGGGGTCGTTCAGGATCCCACCGTCCGGAGCGGTGATGAAGACGTACTTCGCTTGATCGACCGCGCACTTGTTGAGGTCGCGCGGCACGATCATGTTCGTCAGATCGAACGCGTCCTTGCCCTTGATCTGGATCTGCTTCTCGACGCCCACGTCCCAGAGCGTCACGCCGTTCACCAGGTTCCAGTACTCGGCGACGGGGTCGCCGTAGTGGCGCGGATGATACGTGTGGTTGTAGACGCTATACCGCGCGACGCCGTGACGGCGTGACGCGTAGAAGTACGGCGACTTGCGGATCCTCGTGTACAGCAGGATCCCGGGGTTGTCGTTCACGGTCACCGGTGCGGCTCCTTTCCGTTCGTCCTCACATCCGCAGGCGCGCGCCCGCGGGGTCCCACAGCGGCTCGGCGGCGACGCTCGCCGTGAGCCGGTCTCCGAAATACTCGATCTCGACCGCCGTGCCCTCCTTCGCCGATTCGGCCGGCAGGTAGCCGTAGGCGATCGCGCGGCCGATCGAATAGCCGTAGTTCGCGCTCGTGACGTAGCTCACGACGCGACCGTCGGCCCAGATCGGCTCCTTGCCCATCACGACGGCGTCGGGATCGTCCAGGGTCATGCACGCGAGGCGCTCGGCCGGCTCGCCCTTCGCGCGGAGCGCGTCGCGACCCTGGAACTCCTTATCCATCTTCACCGCGAAGCCGAGGCCGGCCTCGAACGGGTCGTGCTCGGTCGTGATGTCCTGGCCCCACAGCCGGTAGCCCTTCTCCAGGCGGAGGGAGTCGAACGCGCCGAGGCCACCCGCGATCAGACCGTGCTCGACGCCGGCATCCCACAGCAGGTCCCAGACGCGCGCGCCCATCTCGATCGGGCCGTAGAGCTCCCAGCCGAGCTCCCCCACGTAGCTGATGCGCTGCGCGAACGCGGGGACCTCGCCGATCGCGAGCTCGCGCATCGTCATGTAGGGGAACGCGTCGTTCTGGAGATCGGCGTCGGTCACGGCCGCCAGGACGTCGCGCGCGCGAGGGCCCCAGAGCCCCAGACAGAACCGATGGTCGGTCATATTCGCGATCGTCACACGCTCGTCGTCACGGAGCTGCCGCCGGAGCCACGCGAGGTCGTGCATCCCCGACCCGCCGCCGGTCACGACCATGAACGACTCCTCGCCGGCACGGGTCACGGTCAGGTCGCAACGGATCCCGCCGGAGGGCGTGAGCATCGACGTGTAGATCACGGTGCCGGGACGGCGATCGATCCGGTTCGCGCAGACGCGTTCGAGGAACGCGAGGGTGTCCGCCCCCTCGACGTCGAGCTTCACGTATGGGGTCAGGTCGAAGAGCGCCGCGCGTTCGCGCGTCGCGAGGTGCTCGGCCCCGACGGCCGGCGACCAGTTCTGCGCGGACCAGCCCGTGCGGGACTCCCAGGCCGCGCCGCTCAGGACCTTGTTCGCGTCGAACCATTGCGGGCGCTCCCACCCCGCCCCGGTGAAGAACTCGGCGCCAAGCTCCACGTGTCGCTGATGGAAGGGCGTCAGGCGGAGCCCGCGTGGGCGCGCGAGCTGTTGGAGCGGGTGCAGGATGTCGTACACCTCGCGGTACTGCTGCTTACCGCGTTCGAGCACGTACGGTGGGGTCGTCTGGAACGGGTAGAAACGGTTCGCGTCTGCCTCAGCCAGGTCGTAGCTGGACCTGCCCCCCGCGATCCACTCGGCGACCTGCCGGCCCATCCCTCCCGCGTGCGTGACCCAGACGGCCTCGCAGATCCACACGCCGCGGACCCGAGCGCTCTCGCCGACGATCGAACCCGCGTCCGGGGTGAACGAGAACATCCCGTTGAGCGACCGGGCCGGGTCGGCCGGACGCATCGTCCCGGCGAGCGCCGGGAGGAGCCGCGCGGCCTCGGCCTCCGCGTCATCGAAGTCGCGCGGGGTGAACGGCATCAGCGCCGGCGGCAGCTCACCGCCGGGCGCCGGCAGGTCGGATTGCAACGTGGCCATCGGCTCGTGGTGGTAGCTCCCTACGGCGTAGTGATCCTCGCGCTGCCGGAAGTACATCGCGAAGTCCTGGTGCCGCAGGATCGGATGCACGATCTCGCGCGATTCGCCGGCCAGCTCCTCGAGCGGATCGGTCCACACGAGCTGGTGCTGGACGGCGAGCAGCGGGATCGGGACCCCGGCCATCGCGCCGATCGTCGGCCCCCAGATGCCGGCGCAGATCAGCACGCGCTCGCACTCGATCCGCCCGTGGTCGGTGACCACGGCGCGGACCCGCCCGCCGGCGACGTCGAACCCGGTCACGGCGACCTCGCCCTCGAACGCCACACCCTTCTCGCCGGCACGACGGGCGAGCGCGGTCGCGATCCGGACCCCTTTCGCGATCCCGTCGGAGGGGACGAGGTAGGAGCCCAGGATCGTCGAGGGGTCGAGCAGCGGGATGCGCTCGGCCGTCTGCTCGGGGGTGAGCAGCTCCGTATCCTCGATCCCGTACGAACGCGCCCAGCCGCGACGGCGGTGGAGCTCCGCCATCCGCGCCTCGCTCGTGGCGACCTCGATCCCGCCGACGCCGTACCAGCACGGCTCGCCGTCGACGTCGAGCTCGGAGTACAGCCGGACGGAATCCTCCGCGATCCGGCACATCGTTCGGGACCCGTTCGTCTGGAAGGCCAGCCCGGGTGCGTGCGACGTCGACCCGCCGGTCTCGAAGAGCCGCCCGCGATCGATCACGAGGACTTCGGCCTGGCCCAGCTCGGCGAGGTGATACGCGGCCGAGGCGCCGACGATGCCGGCACCCACGATCACCGTCTGCGCGCGATCCTGCATGGAGGCCTCGATGGTATCGACGCGTGTTGCGCCTGCAACGCGGTCGTTGCGCCATCAACAACTCGGCCCAGATCGGCGGGAACCCTCATCGGTGGACGGGGGCGGCCGTCCCGGCCGCCCCCGTCACTTCATCACCGGCCGGTCAGGCGGCTTGCGCCGCCAGACCGGCGTCCACCCACGGCTGCCACACCGTGGGGTTGGCGTCGATCCACTTCTGCGCCGCCTCCGCCGGCTTCATCCCATCGTGGATGTCCAGCGCGATCCCGTTCTGATCGCCGGCTGAGTACGAGAACGCGCTCAGGAACGCGAACGCGGCCGGAGCCTTCGTCTGCAACTGATCGTTGAACGCCTTGTACAGGGGATCCGGCGCGTACGCGCAGTTGTACTGGTCGGCATTGTCACCGGTCGCAGCGATCTGCTTGCACTGCTCGGAGACCGGGGGGAGCTCGACGTTCGTCAGGTCGTACTTCTGCTGGGCCCAGTGGGGTGTCCAGAAGTACATGAGGATCGGGGCCTGCTTCTGATACGCGGTGTCGAGCGCCGTCAGCTCCGCGTCCTCGGAACCGCCGTAGACGACCTTGAGGTTCAAGCCGAGGTTGTCGGCGATCGGCTGATCGTAGGTGACGAAGCTCGGATCGCCGTCCAGGATCTGGCCGGCGCTGCCGCTCTCGGCGGTCTTGAACAGCTCGGCGTCGGTCTTCAACCCCTCCCAGGTCTTGAGCTCCGGGTGGTCCGTGAGCATGTACGTCGGGATCCACCACCCGATCTGGCCGGGCACGCCGTTCAAGCCGCCGTCGATCACGCCGTTGCCGCCCGCGATGTACTTCTTGTAGTCCGCCCCGTGACCGGACGGCCATACCTCGAGCGTCGCGTCCAGCGTCCCGTTCGCCAGCGGTGGGAACTGGGCGTACTCATCGATGGCGGTCGTCTTGACCGTGTAGCCGAGCTTGTCTTCCAGCAACGCCTGGGCGACGGCGACGTTCGCCGCGGACCCGAGCCACGGGCTGATGGCGATGTTGATCGTCGTTCCCTTGTTGTCCGGCACCGTGCCTCCGGAGCCGGGCGCGCTCGAGCTGGACGAGACGTCGCTGCACGCTACGGCGAGGAACGAGAACGCGGCGACGGCGGCGATGAGCACCGTCGCGTTGGACTTCCTCATGCTTCCCCCCTTCACTCTTCGGTCGGTATCTGCGATACACCTTGCAGTACGGCCGTGCGCCGCATCCGGGACGTACCGAAGAACCACCCCACCGTGCGATCGCGCTTGGCGACCTTGCGCCCGGATGGCTGCCCCATCGCCTGGGTGATCCGGTCGATCACGATGGCGAGGAGCAAGATACAGATCCCGGCGACCATACCCCGGCCGTGGTCGTGGCTGAGCCCCTGCAGCACCGCGAGGCCCAGGCCGCCTCCGCCGATCAACGCGGCGATGATCACGACCGAGAGCACCATCATGATCGTTTGGTTCACGCCCAGGAGGATCGAGGGCCGCGCCAGCGGCAGCTGCACCTTGCGCAGCACCTGATTCTTCGTGGCACCGAACGCGACCGCCGCCTCAACCCGGTCGGGCGATACGCCCCGGATCCCGAGATCCGTCAAGCGGATGCCGGGTGGGAGCGCGTACACGAGCGCGGCGATCACGCCGGGGACGCGCCCGACCCCGAACAAGGCGACGACGGGAACCAAGTAGACGAACTGGGGCATCGTCTGCATCACATCGAGGAACGGTCGCAACGCTCGTTGAACGCGGTCGCTCTGCGACGACCAGATCCCGACCGGGACCGCGATCGCGACGCAGAGGACCACGGCCACGATCACCTGGCTCAGCGTGTCCATCGCGATGTCCCACATCCCGAGGACACCGATCGCCGCGATGCACAGGAACGACACGATCGACAGCGCGAGGCTCCGCGAGGCGGCCCATGCGGCGAGTGCGGCGCCGCCGCACACCATCCACCACGGCAGGCCGAGGAGGAGGCTCCGGAGCGGGTCCAGCGCGTACTTCACGGCGACGTCCGTGATGGCACCGGTCACGTTGCCGATCGTGCGCGTGATCCACGAGACGGCGGTGTTCACTGGATCCTCGATGGAGATGGCCCATCCCTCCGGGAAGTTCTCCTGCCGAAGCACTTCCCGGCCGATCAGGATCGCGGCCACGATGAGGACCGCCGCCACCGCCACGCCGACCCGGCGCGACACGGAGAAGCCGAAGGGATGGATCGCGGTGGATCCGCGTCGCGTTCGATCGCGGCGGCTCCAGGCGTACGACACCCGGTCCAGCACGATCGCCAGGATCACGATCCCGATGCCCGCCGTGAGTGCGGCGCCGACGTTGAGGGACTGGAGCGCCTGGTACACGTTCAATCCGAGGCCCGGGTACCCCACCGTGGCGGCGATCACGATGATGCCGAGCGCCATCATGATCGTCTGGTTGACGCCGAGCATGATCGAGGGCTTCGCGAGCGGGAGCTGCACCTTGCGCAGCACCTGCCCGGACGTCGCGCCGAACGACGAGCCGACTTCCACGGACGTCTCGGGAACGGAGCGGATCCCGAGACTGGTCAGGCGGATCGCGGGGGGCAACGCGAAGATCACCGTCGCGATCATCGCCGACGTCGTCCCGATGCTGAACAGCAAGACCAACGGCACCAGGTAGGCGAACGCCGGGACCGTCTGCATCGCGTCGAGGACCGGCCGCAGGACCTGCTCGAGGCGCGCATGTCGGGCGGACAGGATCCCGACGGGGATCCCGATCACGAGGGCGACCCCGACCGAGACCAGGACGAGCGTCAGCGTGATGAGGCTGTCGGCCCAGAGGCCCAGCAGCCCCAGGGCGACGAAGCCGGCCGCGGCCAGGATCGCCATCCTCCACCCCGCGAGCACGCCGGCGACCGCGGCCACGGTCACCGTCACGCCGAGCCAGGTCATCCGCGCGAGGAGGAGCTGCAGCTGATCGACGATCGAATTGATGCCGTTCTTGAGCGGCACGAGGAAGTCCACGAACAGCGGGTTCGTGCGCTGATGCGTGATCACCCAGTCACCGAATGCGTTGAACGGCTTCGCGGCGTCGACGACGAGCGACTCGGGGAAGCCGCCGGAGAACAGGATCATCCCGAGCGCAAGCACCGCGACGGTGCCCGCGATCCAGACCGCTCGTCGTCGCCAAGGGGAGGCGGGCGCGTGGGGAACGACCGTGAGATCGGTGACCTGCTGCGCTTCTCGGAGCGGTACGGCCACCTGCTCAGGCCTCCACCATGGCGGCGAGCACCGCCGTGCGATCGACGATGCCCACCTGGGCGCCGTCCTCGACGACCCGGAAGGGCCGCTCGTCCTTGACGACCAGCGGGAGCAGCGATTGGAGGATCGCGTCGGCGGGAACATCGCCCGCGAAGTCGGTCTCGCCGTTGGTCGACCGCATGATCGTCTTCGCGGTCAGCACGTGCGCTCGAGGGACGTCTCGCGTGAAGTCGGCGACGTAGTCGTCCGCCGGATGGGCGACGACCTCTTCGGGCGTCCCGATCTGGACGAACCGCCCGTCCTTCATGATCGCGATCCGGTCGCCGAGCTTCAGTGCCTCCGCCAGGTCGTGCGTGATGAAGATCATCGTCTTCTGGACGTCGCGCTGGAGGCGGATCACCTCGTCCTGCATGTCGCGACGGATCAGCGGATCGAGCGCGCTGAACGGCTCGTCGAACAACATGATCTCCGGGTCGGTCGCGAGCGCGCGTGCGAGCCCGACGCGCTGCTGCATCCCGCCGGAGAGCTCGTCCGGATAGGCGTCCCCCAGGCCGGCCAACCCGACGACCTGCAGGACCTCGGTCGCCTTGGCCTCGCGTTGCTCCTTGTCGACCCCGCGGATCTCCAGGCCGAACGCCACGTTATCCACGATGCGACGGTGGGGAAGGAGCCCGAAGTGCTGGAACACCATGCTGATCTTCCGCCGACGGACCTCGCGCAGCCGTTCGTCGTCCAGCTGCATGATGTCCTCGCCGGCGAGCAGCACCTGCCCCGCTGTCGGGTCGTGGAGCCGGTTCAACATCCGCACGAGCGTGGACTTGCCCGAGCCGGAGAGGCCCATGACGACGAAGACCTCGCCGGGCTGCACATCGAAGGACACGTCGCGCACCGCGGCGACGCAGCCCGTCTTCTGGAGCAGCTCCTCGCGCGGCAGGTCGGCGTCAGGGGTGCCGACGATGCGGTCCGCCTTCGGTCCGTAGATCTTCCAGACGTTCCGGCACGAAACGATCGCCTGCGGCACGTCGTCCAAACGGACCCCCTCGGTGCTCGGAGCCAACGGCCGATGGTCGGCCACCCATCGACCGGGCGCAAGGTAGCGGTTGCGGCCTCGACAACAGGAGCTGCGCGCGCCAGCCTAGCCTGGTACAGACTCACCGTGATGGCCGGGCGCTACGACTTCGTCATCGTGGGCGGAGGCTCCGCCGGAAGCACGCTGGCCAACCGCCTGTCCTCCGACCCCTCCAACAGCGTCTTGGTCCTCGAGGCCGGCCGCCCTGACCGCAGCTGGGACGTCTTCATCCAGATGCCGGCGGCCCTCACGTTCCCGATCGGGAGCCGGTTCTACGACTGGAAGTACGAGTCCGAGCCCGAGCCGCAGATGGGCGGCCGGCGGATCTACCACGCGCGTGGCAAGGTGCTGGGCGGCTCCAGCAGCATCAACGGGATGATCTTCCAGCGCGGCAACCCGCTGGACTACGAGCGCTGGGCGGCGGCCCCAGGGATGGAGACCTGGGACTACGCCCACTGCCTGCCGTACTTCAAGCGGATGGAGACGTGCCTGGCGGCCGAGCGCGACGACCCGTTCCGCGGGCACGCCGGCCCGCTGGTCCTCGAACGCGGACCCGCGACCAACCCGTTGTTCGGCGCCTTCTTCGAAGCAGTGCAGCAGGCCGGCTTGCACCTCACGGACGACGTCAACGGGTACCGGCAGGAGGGCTTCGCGGCCTTCGATCGGAACGTGCACGACGGACGCCGCCTCTCGGCCTCACGCGCCTACCTCCACCCGGTGATGCATCGTCGCAACCTCGAGGTGACGACGCGAGCGTTCGTGACGCGGATCCTGTTCGACGGGAACCGGGCGACGGGCGTCGAGTACGTCCATCGAGGGTCGCCGCACCGGGTGCGCGCCGGCGAGGTCCTGCTCTGCGGCGGGGCGATCAACTCGCCGCAGACCCTCCAGCTGTCGGGCGTCGGCAACGCGGACGACCTGAAGGCGCTCGGGATCGACGTCGTGCAGGATGTGCCGGGCGTAGGCCAGAACCTCCAGGATCACCTCGAGGTCTACGTCCAGCACGCGTGCACGCAGCCGGTCTCGGTCGCGCCCTACCTCCGGTGGCGGAACCGGCCGTGGGTCGGTCTCGAATGGGTCCTGTTCCGGCGCGGTCCCGGGGCGACGAACCACTTCGAGGGCGGAGGGTTCGCGCGGAGCAACGACGACGTCGCCTATCCGAACCTGATGTTCCACTTCCTGCCGATCGCCGTGCGCTACGACGGGTCGGCGCCGGCGAGCGACCACGGGTACCAGGTCCACATCGGACCGATGAACTCGGACGCGCGAGGCACGGTCGCGAGCACGGACACGGATCCGCGCGTCCACCCCAGCCTGCGGTTCAACTACCTGTCGACCGACCAGGACCGGCGGGAATGGGTGGAAGCGATCCGGCTCGTACGACGGATCTTGAGCCAGCCCGCGTTCGAGCCGTTCGAAGGCGGCGAGCTCTCACCCGGTTCGGCGGTCGAGACGGACGAACAGATCCTGGAGTGGGTGGCTCGCGAAGGCGAGACCGCCCTGCACCCATCGTGCACCTGCACGATGGGAGACGCAGCGGATCCGATGGCGGTCGTCGATCCGGGATCGATGCGCGTCTACGGCACCGAAGGCCTGCGCGTCGTCGACGCCTCGGTATTCCCGTCCATCACGAACGGCAACATCTACGCGCCGGTGATGATGGTGGCCGAGAAGGCGGCGGACCTTATCCTCGGCCACACGCCCGCGCCGGCCGAGCCGGTCCCGTTCTACCGTCACACGCCGGCGTGACCGGTCACGCCAGACCGAGGAGCAGCAGGCCTGTGGCGACGAGTCCGACCCCGACGTATTGGTTCGGCACCGGCCGCTCGCCGAGGTAGGCGACCGAGAGCCCGACCGCGATCAAGGGGAACACCGCCGAGGCGACGAGGACGATCGACACGAGCCCGGCCTGGGTCCCGATCGAGAACGCGATGACACCGACGAGGTCCGCGGCGCCCACGCCGATCGCCGTGCCGATCCCCGCACGCGCGGGCAGGCGCGCGGCGAGCGACCTCCGCTGCGCGAACGCGACGACCGCGAACCCCGCGAGCTGGGCGCACCGGGACGCCCACATGCCGACCACCCACCCGAGGTGCCGTGACAGGTAGGCGAGGAAGAATCCCCCGAGCCCGAACCCGATCGCCGACGCTACCGCCCAGGGGAGCCCCGGCGGCATCCCGTGCGTCCCCGCGCGGAGCTTGCGAAGGTCGGTCGACGTGAGCATCACGCCGACAACCGTCACGACCCCTCCGGTGAGCGCGAGGAGGCTCGGTCGCTCGCCCAGGACCACGATCGCGAGCACGACGCCGACCAGCGCGTAGGTCGCGCCGACCGGCGAGACGACGGCCACCGGCCCCAGCTCCAGCGCCCGGTAGTGGGTCACGTAGGCCGTGGCCGTGAAGACGCCGTTCAGCGCCAGCGCTCCGGTGAGCGCCGCGACCGGACGCACCGAGTCCCCGGTGAACACGACGATCGCGGTCGCCACGAGCGCGGCGAACCCCTGCGCGATGATCACCGTCCAGAGGCTGCCGATCCGCCTTCCGACGACGGCCCCGAAGAAGTCGGCGCAGCCCCATCCGAGCGCCGCGAGCAGCCCTTCGATCACGCGGGTGCTCTGGCCTCGGCGAGGGCGTCGACCGCGACCGCCCCGCGGTCGCGGACGACGAGCGGGTTGGCCTCCAGCGACACGAGGCGGTCGCGCAGGTCGTGCGCTGCGCGCGCGATCTGCGCGACCGCCGCCGCGACCGCACCCAGGTCGTGCTTCGCCCCATCCAGGCCGCAGCCCGCCGCGTGCGCTTCCACGTAGGCGCGCGCGGCCTTCGGACCGAGCGGCGCCGCAACGAACTCCGCCGCCCCCGCCTCCGCGAGCGCGCCGCCCGGCCGCATCGTCACGCACGCGCCGAACCGCTCGTCGACCACGGCACCGACGAGGACCTCGGCGCCGGCGATCATCTCCTGCACGAGCACCTTCGGATCCCGAGCGCCGGCTCGCCGAGCCGCGGTGAGCACCGCCTCTGCCGCGGCCGCGACCGCCTCGGCGCCGCGGACGTCGATCCGAACGCCGCCCAGCTTCGCCTTGTGGGGAAGTTCGGGCGCCACCGCCTTGACCGCGACGGCCGAGTGGATCTTCCGGGCGGCCTCCACCGCCTGCGCCGGGGTGCGAACGAGGGCCTCCTTCGGCCGGCGCACCCCGTACAGCTCCAGGATCCGTGCGCCGGTGGCCTCGTCGAGGGGCCCTGAGCGGCCACGGAGGATCCGGCGAGCTTGGGCGCGGTTCGCGTGCGGCGCCATCTCCCGCGTCGCGCGGCCGCGCGCGCGCTGCGCGTCGACGAGCGCACGGATCGCGCCCGCGGCCGCGCGATGCCCTTGCAGGAACGGGAGCGCGCTCCACCGCCGCGTGAAGTCCTTCGCCTCGGCGGCGTACGCAAGCGGGCTCATCGAGACCGAGGCGAAGGCCACCCCCGAGGACCGTTGGAGATCCATCACCGTCGCCAGGACGGGGTCCGCCCACGGCGTCTCGCCGGGCAGACGCGGCGGGAACGCGTCGAAGGCGACCAGACCGATCGCCGGATCGCTCGCGAGCGCCGCGAGCGCACCGACGAACATGTCCGTCTCCACGGCGGCCTGACCGGTCACGTCGAGCGGGTTGTTCTGCGAGGCGAACGACGGGAGCGCGCGGCGGAGCGCGCGTTTCGTGGGCGCCGCGAACGCCGGGAGCGTCAGCCCCGCTGATCCCGCCGCCTCGGCGAATAGCGTGCACGCGCCGCCGGACTGGAAGGCGCCCGCGATCCCGTCGGTCCGAAGCGTGCGGTGGTGCGCGAGCAGGACCGCGGCCTCGAACATCGTCACGGGGTCGTCCACGAGGACGACCCCGTGACCCTTGAGCCATGCGTCGCGCAACCCGGTGTTGCCGGCCAGTGCCCCTGTGTGCGCGACGATCGCGCGCAGGGCAGCCTCGGAGCGGCCCTGCGGCGCGCAGATGAGCACCGGCTTCCGCGCGGATCGGAGCGCGTCGAGGCCCCGCCCGATCCCCGCCACATCACGCATGGTCTCCACGTACGACGTGACGACCTTCGTGTGCGGGTCGGCGGCCGCCCACGAGAAGAGGTCGCCGAGACCGAGCACCGCCTCGTTGCCGACACCCAGGATGATCCGCAGGCCG
>DATAEV010000076.1:0-4092 GCA_036257875.1 Actinomycetota bacterium
CGATCGGCCAGGACGGTTGCCTCTTCGTCTTCCCCAGCGCCGAGTGGCAGCGCCGATCCGAGGAGGTCGCAGCGTTCCCCCTTTCCGACATGGCCGGGCGTGCGTACGGGCGATTGTTCTTCGGCTCGTCGGACGAAGCCAGGCTCGACGGGCAGGGTCGCCTCACGATCCCTCAACGCCTCCGTGACCGCGTGGGGATCCGCAAGGACGTCGTCGTGCTCGGGGTGCGGGACCGGATGGAGATATGGGACCGCACCAGCTATGAGCGCTACGAGGCCGCCCACGCGGGCGCGTATCAGGCCGGAGCACTGGAGCTGGGCAAGGGGACGGGCTGACCGCCCGACCACGGAGCACGAGAGCACGAGAGGGAGGGATCGATGGAACAACCCCGGAGATTGAGTGAAGAGGTTCGTCAGAGCCTCACGCTGATCGGGATGACCGCGCTGACGCTACTCGCCTCGATCGCGTTCGGTCTGTTCGTCGGGCACGTCGGGTGACGTGGCGATCGAGGGTGGGCACGAAGCGGTCATGACGGCCGAGGTGGTCGAGTTCCTCGGGGGTCGTCGGACCGTCGTCGATATGACGGTGGGTTCGGGCGGCCACGCCGCCGCGCTGTTGGAGGCCGGCGTGTCGCGCCTCGTCGGGGTCGACCGCGATCCCGAGGCACTGGCGCTGGCGGGCAGGAGCCTGAGCGCGTTCGGCGAACGGGTGCAGCTGGTGGCAGCCCGCTTCTCCGAGGTCGACGAGGACGTCGTTGGCGGTCCGGCCGACGGCGTGCTCTTCGATCTCGGGGTCTCTTCGATGCAGCTCGATCGTCCGGAGCGCGGGTTCGGGTACCGCGTGGACGGACCGCTCGACATGCGGATGGGCGAGGGGAGCGGGGAGGCCGGACCAAGTGCGGCGGACCTCGTCAACGGGCTTCCCGAACGGGACCTCGCCGATCTGATCTACCGGCTCGGTGAGGAGCCCCGTTCGCGCCGGATCGCGGCGGCGATCGTCCGCCACCGGCCGGTCCGAACGACGGACCAGCTCACCGGCATCGTCGTGAGCGCCGTTGGGAAGCGCCCGGGGGGCCCCCACCCCGCGCGACGCACGTTCCAGGCGCTCCGTATCGCGGTCAACCGGGAGCTCGAGGAGCTCACCGCGGCCCTGCCTCCCGCGGCAGGGCTCCTCGGGCCCGGTGGCCGCGTGGTGGTGATCTCGTACCACTCCCTCGAGGACCGGATCGTGAAACGTGCGTTCCGCGATGACGATCGTCTCGACGTCCTGACCAAGAAGCCGCTCGTGGCGAGCGCGGCCGAGCTGGCGGGGAACCCCCGCTCCCGGAGTGCCAAGCTGCGTGCGGCCGAACGCTCCAGCCGGGAAGCGGCATGAGCGCCCCGGCACGCATCCTCGTCTCGCCTGCCCCGAAACGTGCGGACCCCTCCCGCACCCCCGCGGCGCGCCCGCGCCCCACCCCTTCCCCGCACCACCGGAGGCGGGCGCGCCGCGGGACCCCCCCGTTCTGGGTCATGACGGCCCTGATCGTGACCGGGATGATCGTCGGGATCGTGTCCCTGTCGGCGCTCGCGGTCCAAGCCAGCTTCCGTTCGGACGACCTGCGTCAGCAGCTCGGTTCGCTCACCCAACGGCAGCAGTCGCTCCGCGAAGACGTGGCTGCGGCCTCCGCGCCGTCGCGCGTGATGCGCTGGGCCAGGAGCAAGGGGATGGTCATGCCGGAGCGGGTGGTGATCCTTCGCGTGCCGTCGGATCCGTCGGGGCTCGGGGCGTGAAGCGCCCACCCGTCCAACGTCTGGTCGCCCTGCTCGTCGCGGTGATGCTCGCGATGGCCGGCATCGTGATCAGGCTCGCGATGCTGCAGGTCCGCGAATCGGGGACCTACGCGGAGCTCGGATCGACCCAACGGGTGCACACCGAGCCGCTCCCGGCGTTGCGCGGCGAGATGCTCGATCGAAGCGGCGTGCCGATGGCGCTCACGCTGGAGGCCCGCGACGTCTACGCGAACCCGAGCCTGGTCGTCGACGCCTCGACCGAAGCCGACCAGGTCGCGCGCGTCCTCGGGTTGAAACAGAAGGACGTCCGCGCGGCCCTGACCGCGCCGGGGACGTTCGCCTACATCGAACGGCAGGTCGATGCCGACGTCGCGCAGCACGTGGCCGAGCTACACCTGCCCGGGATCGGCCTCTTGCCGGTGGCCAAGCGCTACTACCCGGCCGGACCCGTCGCGCCCCAGGTCCTGGGGTTCGTGAACGTCGATGGGGTGGGGATCACCGGTCTCGAGCGGCAGTACGACCCGCTCCTGGCCGGCTCTCCCGGGGAGCGGACCGTCGAGCTCTCCGCTCAAGGCCAGGAGATCGCCGGCGGCCGACAGGTCGTCCAAGAGCCGCAACCGGGGAGCAGCGTCGTGCTCACGATCGACCGCGATCTCCAGTTCCAGGCCCAGGCGTACCTGCGGACGGCCGTGGAGCAGAACCACGCGAAGGGCGGCACGATCGTCGTGTTGGATCCGCACACCGGCGACGTCTACGCGATGGCCTCGTACCCATGGTTCGATCCCAACGCGTTCGCTTCGTCCGACAGCTCGCGCTTCGTCAACCGGGCGGTCACGGACACCTGGGAGCCGGGCAGCGTCAACAAGACGATCACGGCGGCGGCCGCGTTGGAATCGGGTGCCGTCACCCCCACCCAGCGATTCGAGGTTCCGGGGACGCGCCGGGTCGAGGGCTACACGATCCATGACGCCGAGCCGCACGGGACGGAGGCGATGACGCTCGGCGACATCATCGCGCACTCGAGCAACGTCGGGGCGTCGCTCGTCGCCGATCGCACCGGGAACCAGACGATGGAACAAACCTTCGCGCGGTTCGGCTACGGCACCCCGACCGGTATCGGGTTCCCGGGCGAAGCCGCCGGACTGATGCCGACCGAGCCATGGTCCGCCCTGACGCGGGCGACCGTGTCCTTCGGCGCCGGCGTGGCCGTCACGCCGCTCCAGATGGCCAGCGTGTACGCGACGATCGCGAGCGGCGGGACCTGGGTGCAGCCGCGACTGATCGACGCGACGATCGGACCCGACGGCGTTCGTCACGATGAGCCTCCGTCGGCAACCCGGCGGGTGCTTCGACCGTCCACCACGCGCACCCTCACCC
Organism: Actinomycetota bacterium; assembly: GCA_036257875.1. Classification (GTDB taxonomy): domain Bacteria; phylum Actinomycetota; class UBA4738; order UBA4738; family HRBIN12; genus AC-51. Next base: position 3,150 of record DATAEV010000076.1, read on the forward strand.
AGATGCTCGCGTACGTGGTGCAGGATGGGACCGGCATCTCCGCGCAGATCCCCGGATACCAGGTGGCGGGGAAGACCGGGACCGCCAAGAAGCTCGATCCGAGCGGGCACTACGTCAGTCGGTACGTCGCCTCGTTCATCGGCTTCCTCCCGGCATCTCGGCCGCGCGTGGTCGTAGCCGTGATCATCGATGAGCCCCGAACCGTCTACGGGGGTGTCGCGGCCGCGCCGGTGTTCCAAGAGGTCGCCCGCTACGCGATCCAGCGACTCGGGATCGAGGCCGCCCCCGCCGTGTCGCTCCCGCCGCACGCGATGCCCGTCCCATGACCGCCGCCGGCCGGCGTGTAGGCTCGCCGGCGGTGGAGCTTCCCCTTCCCGCCGTCACGCTCAGCGACACGGCGGCCGCGGTCCGAGCAGAGGTGCGGGGTGACGACGGGCGTCTCCTCACCGACGCCTCGTACGACTCTCGGGCGGTGGCGCCCGGTTCGCTCTTCTTCTGCATCGTCGGCGATCGGGAAGACGGTCACCGGTTCGCCCCGGCGGCGCTCGCGGCGGGCGCCGGCGCGATCGTCGTTGAGCGGTGGCTCGGGCTGGACGCCCCGCAGGCCCTGGTCCCGTCGGTGCGCGGGGCGATCGGCCCGATGTCCTCCGTGATCTTCGGCCGGCCCGCCGAGGCCATGACGACGATCGGGATCACGGGAACGAACGGCAAGACGACCACGACGTACCTGCTGGAGGCGATCGTCCGGGCCGCGGCGTCACGCGCGGGCGTGATCGGGACGAACGGCGCACGGATCGACGGGGACCCGGTCGAGCTCGCCCGGACCACACCCGAGGCCCCGGACCTGCATCGTCTGCTCGCGCGGATGCGTTCGGCCGGGGTGCAGGTCGTCGCGATGGAGGTCTCGTCGCACGCGCTGGCTCAGCATCGCGTCGACGGGATC
>DATAEV010000080.1:0-10457 GCA_036257875.1 Actinomycetota bacterium
CCTCGAGGTCGAGGCAGGTATCGTCGCCGGGGCCGCCGCTGACCACGTCGTTCCCGATCACGCCGGTCACGATGTCGGGGCCGTGACCACCGAAGGCGGCATCGTTCCCGCGCCCTCCGTTCACGAGGTCCGCCCCCGAGCCCCCACGAACGACATCGGGACCTGGTCCACCGAGAACGAGGTCGGTTTGTCCGGCGCCCTGCAGGTTGTCCGCGCCGACGCCTCCGTCCAAGGTGTCGCGCCCGGTCCCTCCGAAGATCGTGTCGTTCCCCCCGCGACCATGGATCGTGTCGGCTCCGCCGCCCCCACAGATCACGTCATCACCCGGCGTGCCGTTCAAGGTGTCGGCATGCGCGGTTCCGCTGATCGTGCAGTGTCTAGCCGCGGCGGTGACCGGCGTCGACGTGAAGATGCCGGTAGCCGGCGCGATCGCCAACGCCACCACCGCGACCAGGATGCGTTTCACGGGGCCTCCTTCGGTTCGGTTGACCACGGGACCGTCGCACAGGCGACCAGACCGGTCAAAGCGCCAGGTCCACCACCGACTGAACCGCATCGGAAGGGTCGGAGGTGCTTGGATAGGGTCCGCGAGTTCTGATTGATCGCGAGTACGCATCTAATCAAGCTGAGAGGAGTGCGAGAGGGGAGACTCGAACTCCCATCGGCCTCTCGGCCACCGGATCCTAAGGTTGCCCACGCTACGCACGAGATCCTGTTCCACCTGTCGTTCCGTGTCGTCTCGTGTCGTTCCGTACCCGCGGGTGTCGTCCTGTCGTGAGCAAGATGTGAGCAAGGGAGTTACCGTCGTTCTGCAGCAAGTCGCTCGCCATGCGTCCTTACTGGTGTGAGCTGGCAGGCTTGGACATCCCGCTGGACCGAGCCGACGTTTCGGAGAGCGATCGACTCGAAGACCTCTACCTTGCGCATCGCCCGAAGGCTTCGTCTCGCGTTCGCACTCACGGGAGACGACGGCCTCGCCGAAGAACTCGTGACTTGTTGGTCTGTGACTGCTCTCGGATACTCGTCCCGGCATGGCAACGTGTCCCGCTTGCGGCCGGAACAACCCCGAGGGGTTCCAGTTCTGCGGATTCTGCTCCTCACCGCTCGTCCCCAGCGAAGGCCGTGAGGTCCGCAAGACCGTAACCGTGCTCTTCTCGGACGTCACCGGCTCGACCTCACTCGGGGAACTCCTCGACCCGGAGTCACTGCGCAACGTGATGTCCCGGTACTTCGATCTGGCTCGAACCGTCGTGCAACGCCACGGCGGTACCGTCGAGAAGTTCATCGGTGACGCGGTGATGGCGGTGTTCGGGGTCCCTACGGCGCACGAGGATGACGCACTCCGCGCGGTTCGAGCTGCGACCGAGATGAGAGAGAACCTCGCGGCGCTCAACGACGAGTTGGAGCGAGGGTCCGGCGTGCGGTTGGAGATCCGCACCGGGGTAAACAGCGGCCAGGTGGTCGCGGGGGATCCGTCTTCCGGACAGTCGTTCGTCTCCGGTGACACGGTCAACGTCGCGGCCAGGTTGGAGCAGACGGCACAACCGGGCGAGATCCTGATCGGAGCGGGCACCCTGTCGTTGGCCCGCGACGCTGTGCGAGTCGAGGCGACCGAGCCGCTGTCGCTCAAGGGGAAGGCGGATCCGGTCCCGGCGTTCCGCTTGCTCGACGTGCTGGCGGGGGCTCCAGCGCTCGCCCGGCGACTGGACTCGCCGATGGTGGGGCGGGACGACGAGCTCCGGCAGGTGCTCGACGCGTTCGACAGGGCGGAGGAGGCTCGCTCCTGCGAGCTCGTCACGATCGTGGGCGAGGCGGGTGTGGGGAAATCCCGCCTGACGATGGAGGTGCTGTCGCGGCTCGCGAGTCGGGCGATCGTGCTGGAGGGACGGTGCCTTCCGTACGGCGAGGGCATCACGTTCTGGGCGCTGGGTGAAATGGTCCGGCGGGCGGCGGGGATCGACGAGGCTGATCCGCCGGCCTACGCGCTCGCCAAGATCGAAGGCCTTCTGACCGGCAGCGACGATGCCGAACTGGTCCGGGACCGGGTGGGCGCGGCGATCGGGTTGAGCGATGCGACCGGAGCCATCGAGGAGACGAACTGGGCCACCCGCCGGCTGCTCGAGGCCCTCGCCGCCGATCGGCCGGTCGCAGCCGTGTTCGACGACATCCACTGGGCTGAGCCGACGCTCCTGGATCTCCTGGAGTATGTGGCGGGCTTCAGCCGGGATCACCCGATCCTGGTGCTCTGCATGGCGCGACCCGAGATCCGGGAGAACCGGCCTGAGTGGGACCGAGCGGGGACGGTCATCACGCTGTCGCCACTCGATCCCGCCACGAGCGACGACCTGATCCGGAACCTGATCGGCTCCGCACGTCTTCCGCCCGAGATCCGCGATCGTATCGTCGAGGCGGCCGAGGGCAATCCCCTCTTCGTCGAGGAGATGCTGCGCACGCTGATCGACGACGGAGTGCTCCGCCGCGACGATGGCGCGTGGATGGCCACCGCCGACCTGTCCCGGCTCTCGGCTCCTGGGACGATTCAGGCGCTGATCGCGGCCCGATTGGACAGGCTTCAGGACGAGGAACGAGCGGTGATCCAGCGCGCGGCGGTCGTTGGCCAGGTCTTCTACTGGGGAGCGGTCACGGAGCTCTCCCCGGAGAACGACCGCTCTGCCGTCGGGACGAACTTGCAGGCGCTGCAACGCAAGGAATTGATCCACCCAGATTCGTCGCCGTTCGCGGGTCAGGATGCCTACCGGTTCAGCCATCTCCTCGTGCGCGACGCGGCCTACGAGTCGATGTCCAAGCGGAACAGGGCCGACATGCACGAGCGGTTCGCCTCGTGGTTGGAGCGCGTGGCCGGAGATCGGGTTGCCGAGTACGAGGAGATCATCGGGTATCACCTCGAGCAGGCTCATCGATACGTGATCGAGCTGGGCCCGGTCGGTGACCGATCCCGCGGGCTCGGTGAGAGGGCGAGCTCGCTGCTCGCGAAGTCCGGCCGGGGGGCGCTCGATCGAAGCGACGTGCCGGCCGCCCTCAACCTCCTCTCGCGAGCGCTGGAGCTCGCCTCCCTCGACGCCCCGGCCCGTCCCAGGCTGCTGGTCGATCTCTGCCTGGCGCTCGAGCTCTCGGGTCGCTACGACGACGAAGCCGTGCGCTTGGAGGAGGCCGCCGCCCTCGTGGAGGCCGCAGGTGACCGCCGTGTGGCGTCCCTCGTAGCGATCCGGAAGGTGGCCCTCAGCATCCACTCGGCAACGTCTCCGTTCGGGACCCTCCTCGGTGAGCTTCACTCGATGCTCCCCGACCTGGAGATGGTGGGGGAGGACCGGGCGATTGGAGAGGCATGGGAACACGTCGGCCTCCTCCAGTTGTGGTTGGGTCGCACGAGGGAGGCGGAGCAGGCGCTCGAGCGGGCCGTGCATCACGCGCGTGCCGCGGAGGACCGGCGCGACGAGGTGTTCCGGCTCGGTTACCTGACCAACGTGATCGCCCAAGGGCCGATCCCTGTCGAGGAAGCGATCGCCCGGTTGCCGATCCTGCTCGAACGATCGGGCGGGTCGAAGGTGACCGAGGGAAGGATGCTGTGGAACATGTCCCTGCTGCAGGCGATGAGCGGGTTGATCGAGGAGGCGCGGCGGTCCTGGAGACGCTCGGTCGAGCTCTACCGGGAGCTCGGCATCCTGTATCGGCAGCACATGTACATCGGGTGGGCCGAGCTGATCGCTGGGGATCCCGCCGAGGCCGAGGGTCCGCTACGGGAGGGGATCGCGGTCCTCGAGGCGGCCGGAGGGACGGGGTGGGTCGCCACGACAGCGGCGGTGCTCGCGGAGGTGCTGTGGCGTCAGGGAAAGGACCAGGAGGCGGAACGGCACGCCCTCCTCTCCGACCGGTTGGCGGCGCCCGACGACTGGGTGACGCAGTGGCAATGGCGAGCAGCCCAGGCCAAGGTGTTGGCCGATCGCGACCAGCTCTCGGAGGCGGAGTCGCTCTCCCGGGCGGCGGTTTCGCTGATCGATCAGACCGACTTCATCACGTTTCGCGGCGATGCGCGGATGAGCCTGGGCTACGTGCTTCGCAAGGCGGTGAGGCTGGGCGAGGCGATGACCGTGGTACGCGAGGCGCTCGAGCTGTATGAGCGCAAGGGCGACGTCGCCGATGCGTCGAAGGCCCGCGCCCAGCTCGAAGACATATCGACGAGCTGACGCGTGCAGGGCCGATCAGCCGATCCCCTTTCTTCCGTCGGCTCGCGTCGGTACGCTCCGCCCTTGGTGCATCACTCCGACCGTCCCCCAACGTGATCGCGAGAACGCTGGGCTAAGCTTGGCCCGGGTCGCAGGCTTGCTAGGCATCACGGTGCCTCAGCACCGACAGCTCGAGGATCCCCTCTTGCGGGTTCCCAACGACACCTTGGAATGGCGTCGATGCGCGTTTCCGACTGCTCGATCGCTCGGTCTCTTTTCCGTCGATGTCCACCGAGCGGGCCCTTGCCTGCTCGTCCTGCTAGCTCGTACTGCTAGGTGGAAGAGTCTCTGACCCGATCCACCAGATCATCTTCGTGGATGGACGGTCTCCGTGTCGAAAGCTCGCTAGGATCTTGGTGCGAGAGGGGAGACTCGAACTCCTACGGCCTCTCGGCCACCGGATCCTAAGGTGCTCGCGCTACGCACGGATCCCGGTTCTACGTGTCGTCCTGTGTCGTCTGGTGTCGTCCTGTGCCCACGTGTGTCCTCCTGTCGTGAGCAAGATGTGAGCAAAGATCGGATTGGCGCGCGCTGAGCGGATTCCTGTTCTGACTCCTTTCTAGTGACTCCTTTCGCGGACAAAGAGCGAGCCTCTCGACGGCATATCCGTCGAGCGTGCGGCGAAGATCTCCTCAGCGGGGAGGACATCGAAACGATCACGGGCGCACTTCCGGGCGCTGGGCGACCTCCAGCCTCGGCCGGGGCAGCCCCTCCCGATCAGGACGAGCGACACACCGCGCCGGTCCAGGGCAAGGCGCCATGCGCGCCAGCCCTCGACCGGCTCGGCTATCAGAGCGGCGTCGGTCGCGGCACCTCACGCTCCTGCTCGTGACGGTGCCGGTGCAGGAGCCGGCTCCTCGATCGGCATCGGGAACGCCTCTGGCCCCGGCGGACCGACGGGTTCGATCTCGATCAGGCGTTCCATCTCACCGATATCCATCGATCTCACCTCGTTTCCCCACCTAGCAATCCGTCCAGAAGTCCTCGCACACCCTGTCGAACGTGGCGTTCGGCAGGACGGGGTAGACACTGACCGAGGCGATCCCCGACTCCGTCTTGATGCGGTACTCGAGTGAAGCGTTACGTTCGAATCCCTCCGTCGACGAAAGGATCTTGTCGAGGCGGCGGGCGTCCGTGGTCGTCACCACGGCGCAGCTGTCGATGTAACCCTCCTCGCTCCCTCGAAGCAGATCCCGAGCTCGTGAGGGTCGAACGAGGACGAGCTCGTGTGGTGGGATCTCCGTAGCGGCACGCCCACCAGGCGGCTGAAGATCGGCACCGGCCGCCATCCGCTCGCATTGAGCCCGGATGGTCGCACGGCCGCCGTCGGCATCGAGGGCGGGTTCGAGTTGGTCGACATCAGAAGCGGAACCAAGCGGGAAGTGCCCAGCGTACGCGGCGGGACCCCCAGCTGGCTGCTCTTCGATCATGACGGGGAGACGGTGGTCTCCACGAGCCTGGATGGAACCGTCGCGCTTTGGGATCTTCCGTCGGCGACCCTGCGCGAGACGCTGTTCGGCCACTCGGGCGCCGTCATGCAGCCGGCGTTCGGTCCCGACGGGACGCTCTACACGGTGAGTCATGACGGGACGGCGATCGCATGGGACCTCGCGGGCGAACGCGGTCTCGAGCGGCCGTTCACGTTCACGCACGACCCGTCTCCTGACCCTGACTTCCCAGGACACCCCGGGCGGTTCGCTCCCGACGGAAGGCTGATCGCGGTCGGTCTGCAGGGGCATGGCATCCAGCTCTGGGATTCGTCGACCATGAACCGGTTTGGGCCCCCCCTGCGCGAGACCGGTGGCGAGGTCAAGGACATGGTGTTCTCGGGGGACGGGAGCACGCTTGCCGCCACGAGCCTTGACACGGTAACCATCTGGGACGTCGAGAACAGATCGCTGCGCGCGGGGCCGTTCCGCTCCGAATTCTTCGTTGGCATCAGCGCCGACGGTTCCCTCCTCGCCACGGTCTACGGTTCCCTCTTCGCCCCGGTCGCAAGCTCCGGCGTACGGCTGCGCGATGTCGCCACCGGCGAGCCGATCGGAACGATTACCAACGCCGCGAGAGCAGCGGTGGGAAGCATCGCATTCAGCCCGGCCGGCTCGACCCTCGCGGTCGTCCACTGGAAGGGAGGGACGGTGGAACTCTGGGACGCATCGGGACCATCGCTGGTGACGACGCTGCCGGTTGAGCGGGGGAAGGACGGCTATGGCGCGATCGCCTTCAGCCCGGACGGCCGATATCTCGCGACGGGCAACTGGCACGGGAAGGTCTTTATCTGGGACCTAAGCAACTCGAGGCTCGTGCGCGAGCTCGACGTGGGCGAAGCGGGGGCGTTCGCGGTCGATTTCAGCCCCGACGGGGAGGTCTTGGCGATCGGCGGCTGGGAGCCTGTCGTGACGCTGTGGGACGTTGCCACGGGAGCCCAGATCGGATCGAGCCTCGGGGCGGGGAACGGCCGAGCGGCGATCGACCTCTCTCCGGACGGTGGCCGGCTGTTGCTGACCCGTGCGGACGGCCGTGGAGCGATCTACGACGTCGACCCGGACTCGTGGGCTCGACGTGCTTGCATGCTCGCGAACCGCACCTTGACGGCCGAAGAGTGGGAGGAGTTCCTTCCGGGGCGGCCGTACGAACCGGCTTGCGTATCCTGAGTCTCGGCGATCCGACGCTGCCGAGCGGCCAGTGAAGAGGGTGCGAGAAGGGAGACTCGAACTCCCACGGCCTCTCGGCCACCGGATCCTAAGGTTGCTCGCGCCACGCACGAAATCCTGTTCCACGTGTCGTTCGGTGTCGTTCCGTGTCTCCCCGTGCCCGTGTATGTCATCCTGTCGTGAGCAAGATGTGAGCAAGAGTCACCGGAGGCGCATGGGGGCTCACTTGCGGGAGGCCCCGAGCTATGGGACGGCCGCCGCAGCGCGAGCGGCGCCTAGCCGGACTCCTTGCCTGACCGCCTTGTCGCCGCTGAGATCGCTGCTATCCCTTCTTCGCCGGACTCAACTCACCGATGCTGCCGTCCGGCGGAGGTGGCCTTGCGGTGGCCCCGCTCGCCCGTACAGCATCCGAGCGGTAGCATCTGGCCGGATGACGCGCTCGGTCCATCTCCTTACGTAGCGGCCGCGAGCACTTCGTGCTCGCGGAGACCCCTCGTGCCCCTGGCCGGGGGGTCTTTGCTTCCAAGTCTCAGAGAGGACCCGATGGACGATTCGCCCGAGATGGAACGGACGTGGCAGGCTCGATGGCAGGCCGATCGCCTCTACGAGCTCGATCTCGACCGCGTCGATCCGAACGGGAAGTTCTACAACCTGATGGAGTTCCCCTACCCGTCGGCCGAAGGCCTCCACGTCGGTCACGCCTACACGTACTGCGGCGCCGATACGTTCGGCCGCTACAGACGGATGCGCGGCCGCGCCGTGTTCCAGCCGATGGGGTTCGACTCGTTCGGGATCCACACCGAGAACTTCGCGCTCAAGACCGGCGTGCATCCGATGCGCCTGACGGCGAAGACGCTCGACGCGTACCGGGGACAGCTCAGACGGCTCGGCTGTGGGTTCGACTGGAGTCGCGAGATCGTCACCTCGGACCCGTCGTACTACCGCTGGACCCAGTGGGTCTTCCTCCAGCTCTACCGAGCGGGGCTCGCGTATCGGGCGGAGGCGCCTGTCGTCTGGTGCCCGTCGTGCCTGACCGTGCTCGCGTACGAGCAGCTCGAGGGGGATCGGTGCGAGCGATGCGGCACCGTCGTGACCGAGCGAGTGATGAAGCAGTGGTTCCTGCGGATGACCGCGTACGCCAACCGCCTCGTCGACGGCCTGGATGCGCTCGATTGGCCGGACGTCGCCAAGCGGATGCAGCGCGAGTGGATCGGACGCCGATGGGGCGCCGAGGTGTCGTTCGACGTGCCATCGCTCGGTCAGCAGCTGACGGCGTTCACCACGCGGGTCGACACGCTGTACGGGGCGACCTTCGTCGCGCTCTCGCCGGCGCACCCGCTCGCTCGCCGGGCGGAAGGCGCGACCGCCGTCCATCCGGCGACCGGCGCGCCGCTCCCGGTCGTGGTTGCCGACTACGTGATGGGCGGCGTCGGGACGGGCGTCATCATTGGGGTGCCGGCGCACGATGAACGCGATCACGCGTTCGCGCTCGAGCACGGTCTCCCGATCGTTCGGGTCGTGGAAGGCGGCGACGGTCTGCCGTACACGGGTGAGGGACGGCTCATGGACTCGGACGAGTTCACGGGGACGCCGTCTCCGGATGCCCGCCGCGCGATCGCGGAGCGGCTCGCCGCACGCGGCTCCGGCGGGCCGGCCGTGCGGTACCGGCTCCACGACTGGCTGATCTCGCGGCAGCGCTACTGGGGACCGCCGATCCCGATCGTCTACTGCAGCGACTGCGGCGAGCAACCGGTGCCTGAGGACGACCTCCCGGTCGTGCTCCCCGAGATCGAGGACTTCCGTCCGACCGGAACGGGCGTCGCGCCGCTCGCGGCGGACCGCGTGTTCGTGCAGACCACGTGCCCCTCGTGCGGGGGCCCGGCCGAGCGCGAGACCGACGTGAGCGACACCTTCGTCGACTCGGCCTGGTACTTCCTTCGCTATCCCTCTACCGAGTTCGCGGACCGGGCATGGCACGACGAAAGGACCGAGCGGATCCTGCCGGTCGACCAGTACGCCGGCGGTCGGGAGCACGTCGCGCGGCACCACCTGTACGCGCGCTTCGTGACGATGGCGCTGCACGACCTCGGGCTCGTCCCGTTCTCCGAGCCGTTCCCGCGACTGCGTTTGCACGGCTTCCTCCTCGCCGAGGGCCGCAAGATGAGCAAGAGCCGCGGCAACATCGTCAACCCGGACGACTACGTCGAGCGCGTCGGTGCGGACGTGCTCCGGATGTACTTGCTGTTCTGTGGCGACTGGGAGCAGGGCGGCGACTTCACCGACGCGGGCCTGCACGGGATCGAACGGTTCGTCGGCCGCGTCCGGCGCGCGCTGACACGGCCGTCGCCCGCGGGTCCGGGCGGCGAGGTCGACCTGCGGACGTTGCATCGCGCGGTCGACGCGGTCGGACGCGACCTAGAGCGGCTGAAGTTCAACACCGCGATCTCGCACCTCATGCGGCTGGTCCGCTGGGCCGACGAGGAGGCCGAGCGGATGAGCGCCTTCGAGTGGTCGAACGTCGCGAACGCGACGGTGCGCCTACTTGCGCCGTTCGCGCCGCATCTGGGCGAGGAGCTGTGGGAGCGCCTGGGGCAAGAGTACAGCGTGCATGAACAACCTTGGCCCCAGGTCGACCTGGAGGCCCTGCTGGAAGAGGTCATCACCTTGGTGGTTCAGGTGAACGGAAAGGTTCGGGCACGCATCCGGCTGCGGGCGGGCGCCAATGAAGACGAGGCCGTCAAGGCTGCCCTCTCGAGCGAGAACGTTCGTCGACATCTGAACCAGAAGGATCCTCGGATCGGCGCCTACATTCCCAACCGCGTCCTGAGCCTTGTCGTCTAACCTCAGGCGTTCCGACACTGCGCCCGAAGCGTCCCGAAATCTAATGTCGCGTGCGAGAGGGGAGACTCGAACTCCCACGGCCTCTCGGCCACCGGATCCTAAGGTTGCTCGCGCTAGGCACGGAATCCCGTTCTAGGTGTCGTCGCGTGTCGTCTGGTGTCGTCCTGTGCCGGCGCATGTCGTCCTGTCGTGAGCAAGATGTGAGCAAGGAGGTCACGGCTCCTCGGCGACCGAGGATCGTTGATGCTCCAGAGCCATGGGCCGTACGTGGCCACGACGATCGAGCTGCCGTCCGGCCTCAGCGAGGGGCTCCTGATGGCACCATTCGCGATGCCCCTCCGACGCTGGAGCAGGCGGAAGTACGTGTAGACCGCGAAGCGATGGCGGCGTAGCGTCCCCGGAGATCAGCGACGCGCAGGGCGGGATGAAGCGAAGCGATCCCTCGTACAAGGGACAGTCGGGGTACAACCCGGTGCTTCTCGCCATCTACGACGTGTGGGTGCTGAAGTTCATGGCCGGTGCCGTGTGGAAGTGCCCGATCCCCCCGGTCGTCACCCGGTACCGTCGGCACCTGGGTCGTCGTCACCTCGACGTGGGACCCGGCACCGGGTACTTCATCGAGCATGCAGCGCCGCCGGTCGACACGGAGATCACGCTCCTGGACCCGAACCCACATGTCCTGAAGCACGCGTCGAAACGGCTCGCCCGGTGGGGCCCG
>DATAEV010000082.1:0-1946 GCA_036257875.1 Actinomycetota bacterium
GCCGTGTGTGCAGAGCTCCAACGGCGGTGGGGACGGCTCGATGGTTTCCTCCACGCGATCGCCTTCGCCCCCCAAGATGCGTTGGGGGGCAATTTCCTCAATACGCCTTGGGACAGCGTCGCCATCGCCGTGCAGACCAGCGCGTTCTCACTCAAGGCGCTCGCGGTTGGGCTGCTGCCATCGATGGGCGACGGCGGCGCGATCGTGTCGCTCGACTTCGATGCGACCGTGGCATGGCCCATCTATGACTGGATGGGCGTCGCCAAGGCCGGTCTCGAAGCCGTCACGCGGTACCTCGCCCGCGACCTCGGTCCGAAGGGGATCCGCGTCAACGCGGTGAGCGCCGGTCCGATCAAGACGATGGCGGGCAAGGGCATCCCGGGGTTCGATCAGATCAGTGGTTCCTGGAGCCGCCGCGCGCCGCTCGGCTGGGACGTGGAGGACCCGACCCCGGTGGGGAACACCGTTGCGTTCCTCCTGTCGGACCTCTCGTCGGGCATCACGGGTGAGCTCGTCCACGTCGACGGGGGGTTCCACGCGATGGGGACGGACCTGGTCTGAACCATGGTGCAAGCGCTTCGCCTCACCTCGTTCAGCCACGGGGCCGGGTGCGCGTGCAAGCTCGGCCCGCGTGAGCTCACGCGGGTGCTCGATCTGCTCGGCCCGACCACGAAGCCTGAGGACGTCCTCGTCTCGGAGGAGACCGGCGATGACGCCGCGGTGTACCGCCTCACGGAGGGAACCGGACTGGTGCTCACCCTCGACTTCTTCACGCCGTTGGTCGACGACCCGGGCGACTGGGGCCGGATCGCGGCCGCCAACGCGCTCAGCGACGTGTACGCGATGGGCGGGTCGCCGCGGCTCGCCTTGAACGTGGCGGGATGGCCCGTCGACGAGCTCCCGCTCGAGCTGCTCGCCGAGGTCTTGGCGGGTGCTCGGCAGATCGTCCTCGAGGCCGGCGCAGCGGTGGTCGGCGGGCACACGATCACCACCGAGCGAGAACCGCTGTTCGGGATGGTCGCCATCGGCTTCGTCGAGACGGACGCGATCGTCCGCAACTCCACGGCACGACCGGGGATGCATCTGTACCTCTCGAAGCCGATCGGGACCGGGCTCATCACGACGGCGATCAAGCGCGGGCAGACGGACGAAGACGTCGCCCGGCTCGCGGTGACCACGATGGCGGCACTCAACGCGGACGCGTCGGAAGCGATGGTCTCGGCCGGCGTGGGAGCGGGGACGGACGTCACCGGGTTCGGTCTGCTCGGGCACCTCCGGAAGATGCTGGAAGCGAGCGGATGCGCCGCGATCGTGAGCGCAGGCTCCGTGCCGCTCCTCCCGATGGTGCTCGATCTGGCCAGACGAGACATCGTCGCCGGCGGGACCAAGCGCAACCACGCGTGGCTGCAGGAGGTCACCGAGTGGGGCGAGCTCACACCGCCCGAACAGATCGTGTTGGCCGACGCGCAGACGAGTGGAGGACTGCTGGTGGCTTCGGATCGGAGCCCGTCCATGGAGCTGTTCACCGAGATCGGCGAGGTCGTGCCTGGTCCACCGGGGTCGATCACCGTGACCGGACGGGTCCGGGAATAACCCACCCCGCTGGTAGCATTTGCACCTGCAACAGGCGGGTGCGCCTGTCCGGCCGACCTCCCGGAGACGAAGCGTGACCGAGCTCGACGGCGTCCTCTTCAAAGAGATCGTGGAGCAGGCGCTCCGCGAATTCCCGAACGAATGCTGCGGTCTGATCGCGGCGGAGGCGGGCATCCCGATGAAGGTCTTCCCGATGACGAACGCCGACGCGAGCCCGGCAACGTACCGCCTCGACGGCAAGGAGCAGCTCAAGGTCTTCGATGAGCTGGACGAGCGCGGCTGGGACCTCTGGTCGATCTACCACTCCCACACGCACTCGGACGCGTATCCGAGCGAGACGGACACGCGGCTCG
>DATAEV010000098.1:0-4600 GCA_036257875.1 Actinomycetota bacterium
GGCGGTCATGGGTGGCACGGAGAGGTATCCCACGCGTCGCGCACCTCGCTCGACGAAGTGGTCGAACACGGCCAGCGTGCAATCCCGGGCCTCACATTCCACGGTGGCATCGTCGCCGGGGTGATCGGGGTCGGCCGACACCGTGACGAACGGGATCCCGCGCTCGCGCAGCACCGGCAAGCCGGCATCACCGACGAAGGGGTCGATGACGATCACGCCGTCGAGGGGCACGCGCTCCCACACGAAATCGCTCGAGAGCGGCGGTGCGACGACGAGCGCCCGATCCCGCGAAACGGCCACGTCGGTCGCCGCCGCGATGAGCTCCGTGAAGTAGCCGAAATCGCTGAAGCTGACCCGCACCTCTTTCGGGAGCGAGGGGATGACCGCGATCAGCCCGGTCTTCCCGGACACGAGGCTCCGCGCGGCGGGGTTCGGCTTGTATCCCAGGCGTTCTGCCACGTCGCGGACGCGCTGGCGGGTGTCCGGGTTGAGGCGTCCCTTGTCGTTCAGCGCATGCGAGACCGTCGTGACCGAGACATCCGCCTCGCGCGCAACGTCTTTGATGCTGATCCGGCGGTCCTGCGCCATCCGCTCAGGCTACTCCGCCGAAGCGAAACAGCGTTTGTGCTCGTCGATCAGTCGTGGGCCCGGTCGCGAACGGCCATCTCTTCGATCTGGTCCGCCGCAACCGTCTTGCCGTCGCGGGCCCGGATCCGTTCGCCCTCGACCGACATCCGGCGCCGGAGATCCCCGTCGACGAGGAGTCGCGCGACCGCATCGCGCAGCTCGTCGTCCTCGAAATCGTAGGTCGGGAGGCGCACCCCGAACCCCAGCTCCGCCATGCGCTGCGCGTTGTCGAACTGGTCCCAGAAGAGCGGCAGCACGATCATCGGCTTGCCGAAGTGGAGCGCTTCGGTCGTGGTGTTGTTGCCGCCGTGCGTGATCACCAGGTCGCATGACGGGATGATCGACGTCTGCGGGAGCCGACCGTCTCCCCACATGTTGTCCGGCAGGTCGAACTCGGCCGCCCGAGGCCCCTTGCTGACGACGTAGCGGTGGGGCGTCTCGGCGAGCACCGACACCAGCCGCTTCATCAGGTCGACGTCGGCGGAGCCCAGCGAGCCGAGCGAGAGGTAGACCAGCGCACCGGGGCGCGACCGGAGCTCCTCCGGGACCTCCCAAGGCTCCTCGGTCTCGCGGACGGACGAATCGAGCCGGTGCCACGTCGGCGAGAGCGGCCGGGAACGCGGGTAGTCGGCGGCCTCCGGATACACGTAGAGGTTCATCTGCTCGGACTCGTGGATGAACTCGAGGTCGGGAAGCGGGGGCGCGCCGTTGTCGGTCATGAACGCGTCGTAGCGCTCCCACGTCGCGCGGTGGGTCCGCTCGTACTCCGCGCGGAACGCGCCCCACGCGCTCTTGTCGTCCGCCGGATATCCGCTGAAGGTCGGCGGAAGATCGGGATCCTTCATCTCGAGCGGGTTGCAGCTCATGATCCTCACCCACGGCGCGCCGTGGGTGAGGAGCGCCGGGAACGCGTTCACGTTGTCCTCGACGATCACGTCGGGCTGCGCGCGATCCAGGATCGCGCGCAGCTGCGGCTCGCAGAACATCGCGCCGTCCAGCAACGAGGCCCACACGGGCTCGACGAAGGTCGCCAGCTGTTCGATCGTGGGTTTGCGGAACTCCGGCGCGGTCTCGATCACGAAGTCGGTCCAGAACTGCCCGGCGTCCTGCTCGGCGCCGTCTTCCGGCGGGGGCGCCAGGTCCACCAGATCCTCTTCGAACCCGAGCGGCTCCAGACGGCCCTTCCAGGATGCCTCCGCCGCGAAGACCACCCGATGCCCCCGGCGCTCGAGGACCTTGCCGATCCCGATGCAGTTGTTCGTCGGCCCGTAGGCGCTCTCGGGCATGAAGAGGATCGTCAGTCGGTCGCTCATGTGGGCGTAAGGGATACCACGCAGCGCCGCGGGTCCGAGGGGCGCTCCGTACACTGCGGGGTCGAGATGGACGCCGAGCTGTTCCTGCGCGACCTGGAAGACAAGCCCGAGCGGCTCCGTTCGCTGGCCGACGGTCTGGATGCCGCGCCGGTCTGGGGCGCCGTCCCGCCGGGAACCCGGCGGGTCGTCCTCCTGGGGATGGGGTCGTCCCGGTACGCGGCCGCGGTGATCGCCGCCCGGCTCCGCGCGTCCGGTGTCCATGCGGTCGCCGAGTACGCGAGCGCGGTGGCTGCGACGCCGGGCGGTGCCGGCACCGTCGCGATCGGGATCTCGGCGAGCGGCAAGACCGAGGAGACGACCGCGGCGCTCCGACGCCATCGGGACGCCGGGAGCGCCGCGATCGCCCTCACGAACGCACCCGCGTCGGCGATCGCCGTCGCGGGGACCGGCCTGCTCGACC
Organism: Actinomycetota bacterium; assembly: GCA_036257875.1. Taxonomy (GTDB): domain Bacteria; phylum Actinomycetota; class UBA4738; order UBA4738; family HRBIN12; genus AC-51. The sequence continues at coordinate 2,401 of DATAEV010000098.1, forward strand.
TGATGGCCGGGCCCGAGCAGGGCGGCGTCGCGTGCCGCAGCTTCCAACACACGCTGGCGCTGCTCCTCGCGTTGGAGGACCGGTTGCTGGGCCACGACATCAGTCGCGTACCGTCGGTCCTGCGTCGCGCCGCCGACGCGACCGAAGACCTGCTGGCGCGCCGCGACACGTGGCTCTCCGCCGTTGGCGACCTCCTCACCGCGAGCGGCCAGCCGTTCTTGTTAGCTCCCCATGAGCGGCTGTCGTCGGCGGAACAGGGAGCCCTCGTCCTGCGGCAAGGCCCTCGGCTGCCGGCCTGCGCGTGCGAGACGGCCGACTGGCTCCACGTCGACGTCTACCTCACGAAGTCGCTCGATTACCGCGCCCTGCTCTTCGCCGGATCCGGGTTCGACGACGAGGCGATGGGCTGGATGCGCGATCGCGGGGCGACGGTGGTGGCGGTGGGCGGCGATATCGCCGACGCGAAAGCGACCATCCGATATCCGGGCGACGACGACCCGGAGGTCGCACTGCTCACGGAGGTGTTGGTTCCGGAGCTGGTCGCTGCCGACGTCTGGGGCAGGGGGTAGCATCCGGCCTCATGGCCCAGCCCGCTCCGACACGGAGGGAAGCGATCCGGATCCTCGAGCAGGAGCGTCGTACGACACGCAAGCTGATCGAGCGACTGCCCGCGCGCGCCATCACCACCCGGGGCCTCGGCGGCGGCGACTGGTCACCGAAGGATCTGATCGGACACCTCGAGAGCTGGGAGCAGCACGCGCTCGACGCGCTCGAGGCATGGGCTCGTGGAGAGCCGGCGCCAAGCGACGTCGCGATCCGGGATGCCGGCCTCAACGCGCTCAACCGCGCGGAGGTGGAGCGCAAGTCGCGATGGTCCGCCACGAAGTCCCGGAAGTCCGCCATGGACACGCACGAGCGACTCGTCGCCGCGATCCGTTCCCTTCCCGACGAGCGGTGGCTCGCGCCGTCGACGCGCCGAGCTCGGCGGCCGCTGGGGCGAAGCATCGGCGGGATCCTCGGGGGACCGTCCGGGTTCTTCCGGCACGACGCAGCGCACCACCCGGACCTGGAGGAGTTCGCGAAGCGGTACGGATCCTGAGCGCTACTGGTCCAGGCAGGTTCCGTACGCGAGGTCGCAGAGCCGCACCACCCGGATGTTGTCGATCGGTCCCTGATGGTCATCCGTCAGGGTGGATCCCTGCCAGCTGGTGATGACGCACTTCGCACTGTTGTTGTTCGGAGGAGGCGGACCGCACGGCCCGTACGTCGCGTCGAAGTGCCAGGTGAAACTCGCCTGCGTGTTCTTCAGCAGCGGCGTGCTCAGCGTGATGCCCGAGGTCGTCGGGTTGATCCCCCCGGGGACGTTCACGGCTGAGATCGCATCCACCGGGACGCTCGGCGGCACCTTGTTCGGGCTGCAGAGAAGGGTCCCCAAGGCGACCCAGTCGTAGAACCCCGCCGCGACGTCCGCGTTGGGCTTCCCGGAACAGGTGGCGTCCTGGGCCGCTTGGCCTCCGGCCTGCTGGGGGTTGATGACGTCGACGATCGTGAGCGCCGCGAACCCGATGATGTCGTACTTGTCGATCGTGTTGTTCGCCCAGATCGTCCCCTGCGAGGGAGCGCCGGCGATCGGAGAACCCGGGCCCTCCCAGTTGATCGGGAAATCTCTCGTGCTCCCCTGAAGCGCCTTGAGCGCGCTCCAGACCTGGGACCCGCTGCCCACTCCCTTGAGGCCGGAATCCGAGCAGACGTACGTCGGGTCGGTCCAGTTGATGGAGACGCTCGCTGGCCGCGCTCCGCTGATCCAGTCGGTGAGCGTGTTCGCGCCGCCGGACTGGTTGCACTGGGCATCCGCAGTCACATCCCAACCGGCGGGATCGAGGCTAAGGAACGCGAAGTTGCCCCCTCCCAAACTGTCGTTGTCGTACCAGAACGAACACGTCTGACCGATCGACGGCGTCCCGCTCGGCGGAACGGGACACGCGCCGGTGCCGAGCAGGCTGCTCAACACGATCGGCACGGGGTTGTTGCTCCCGAGACCCCAGCTCGCGGTGGCCGTCGTCGTCACGGGCGACTGGTGGCTGAACCCGAGGACCGGCGCGAAGTAGAGGGCCTGCTGGCTCGTGTACTGGACGCTCACGTGACCTTCTTGGGTCCCGCATGCTGTGATCGCAGTGATGTTCGCGCCGGAGACCTCGTC
>DATAEV010000099.1:0-11922 GCA_036257875.1 Actinomycetota bacterium
GATCGCCCCGGCGGCCAGGTACGGCCCGAACGGGATCGCCGCCTTCCGCCCGCGGCCGATCAACAGGGCGACGATGGCGCCCACGCCCCCGAGAGCGATCGCTGCGCCGGCGGCGACCCCGACGTACCGGAGGCCGAGGGAACCGAGGACCAGGCCGATCAGCGACGCCAGCTTCACGTCGCCCATCCCCATCCCCCGTGAAACGAGCGCGACGACGAAGAGGGCGCCTCCGAACGAGGCGAACCCGGCGACCATGCGGACGAGGTCCACCGGCGCTCCGGCGAGCCGCGCGACCACGAGGTAGACGGGGAACGCGACGAGCGACGGATACATCACCCGGTTCGGGATGATCCGGTGTTCGATGTCGATCATGGCGATCGCCGGCATCAACATCAGGAGGGCCGCGATCGCGACCGCAACCCAGACGCTCTCGTAGACGAGGAAGGCTCCCGAGAAGAGCAACGCGGTCGAGAGCTCGAGCAGGGGGTATCGCGCAGAGATCCGCGAGCCACAGTTCCTGCAGCGCCCCCGCAGCAGGGCCCATCCGAGGATCGGGACGTTATCCCGGTTGGCGATCTCGACGCCGCAGGTGGGACATCGGGACCGTGGCTGGACGACCGACTCACCGGCGGGGACGCGGGCCGTGACGACCGTCATGAAGCTCCCCTGGGCGAGACCGAGCGGGAACGTCACGATCGCGAGGAGCCAGTCCTCGAGCGAACCCTACCGTCGACGATGCCGGACGCTCGACGTTGAGCTCCTGCCAGAGGGTCCGTTCGTACGTCGTACCGAACCCGAGCACGCGATCGATCCGCGAGTTGTACAGGATGTCGTAGCCGTTCTTCAGGTCCATGCTTCCCGCGTAGAGGGCGCCCTCGCCGGGAGGCTGGCTCGCGGGGTGGTTCTTGAACGCCATCTTACCGGTCGTGTAGAGCAGACCGACGACGCCGTCGTCCGGGTTGGAAACCGTTCCGGCGTTGAACTCGACGGAGTTCTGCCCGTAGATGCTGCAATCGCCGCCGTTCGTCGTGCACGTCGTGCCGGACGCGGGCTGATAGGTCGACACGACCGTCATGTCGGCGGCCACCGAGGATGAGGTCGTGCTGACCGTGCTGGTGTTCCCGAAGTCCACCGGGGCGTTCGTCACGATGGTGACGTCTCCGCTCAACGTGATCCCGTCCAGGCAGATCTGCGTGGTCGACGCCGTCGTGCACACGTGTGCCGTGTCCATCGGCTGCGGGCTCGTCTGCCACACGGCGAACGTCCCCGTCAGCGACGTCTTGTGGGCCGCGATGTAGGCATTGAAGTCCGCGATCGCCGTGGTCGACTGGTTCGATCCGCAGAGGTTGGTCGGCGGGGAGTCCGTCGGGTAGCAATGGAGCTTCAACGGATCGGTGGAGGTGGAAGCGGGGTAGTTGTCCGGATCGAACACGAAGGCCGGGAACGTCACTGGGACGGGCGCCGTCGTCGTCACCCCGGGCGTGCTCGCGGTCTCGCCGGTGATCCCCGAGATCATGCCGCAGGCCCCCGCCGCACCCTGAACCGAATACGTGCCGCCCCCGCTGACCGTGATCGCGTAGCTGCTCGACGTGGAGCTGCACGTCGTCGTCGACGGCGCTCCCGCGATCGCGTCACCGGAAATCACGACCTGTTGGGTCCCGACGATCCCGGTGGGCCCACCGGTCCAGACCTTCCCGGATTTCCCCGAACAGCTAAGGGCCGCATCGGACTGGAGGACCTGGCCGCCGTTCGCGAACGAGACACCGCCGGCCGACGAAAGGACGCTGCCGCAGATCGTGGCGTTCTGACCCACGGTGACCTGGCCGTCCGAGTAGATGTCGCCTGTGATCGTGGCACCGTTCTTGATGTCGAGCGCTGTCTGGCTGAAGAGCGCGTACCGGAACGCCGGCACCGGCTCGTACGTCGCCTGGATCTCGCGGGTGAAGCTCGGGCTGGTCTTCGTCGGGAAGTACCCGACCGAGGTCACGATGATCTTGCCACCGGTCTGCGTCCAGCTCACCTGGTACTGTCCTCCCCCGCCGGTGCAGACGGTCGACCCCGACATGTTGCACGGGTTGGCGGCCGAGCGACTCTCGCCCAGTCTCGTGATCGAATCGTTCAGGCCCGCCTCCGCCACCGTCAGCGCCTTGCTCCACTCGACCGCCAGACTGGATTGCTTGAGTGACGCCGTGCCCGCATCGAGTCCGACGACGAGCAGCACGGCCATGATCGCCAGCAGGAGCATCGCGATCACGAGCGAATACCCTTCCTCTTCCCGGCGCAGGCGTCGCATCAAGGTCACCATCGTCTCGACCCTCTCCTCAATCTTGTTGGGCGTTCCGGAGCTGCACGTCGGTTGCGATCAAGACCGTCGAGGTCGTCGTCCCGAGCGACAGGCTCACGGTGACCTGGTCGATCACCCCGCCGTGGCTCGCGCAGGTGAACGGCGTGTCGTTGGTGAGCGAGGACACGACCGGCGCGAAGTGTGGAGAGGCCGCCCCTGCGTCTCTTGACTGCTCGAGTGAATACGGGCCGGGCGAGTTTCCTGTGGTCCGCCACTCGATCGTCGCCGGGGCCCCATCGATGTAGCCCGAGAACGTGATCGAGGACACCGCCCCCGAACAATCTGTCAGATCCGTCGACTCTGCCTGCCGCAGCTGCTTCGAGAGCTGATCCAACGCCACCCGGCCGTCCGCGAACACATCGCGACGGTCCGTGATCGTGGCGGTCGTCGTGAACGTACGGAGGGCGACCATCATCACCGAGGACGCGATGATCCCCATCACCATCATCGTGACCAGCAGCTCGACCAGGGTGAAGCCGGTCTCGCCGTCAGCCGGTGATGTGGTTGCTCTGCGCGCTCTGGTTGCCCGCGAGGTCGTATGCCTGTACGTAATATTCATAGCTGTCCGTCTTCTTGTGGGTGTCGCTGCACGAGGTGCTGGACGTGGCGCAGACAAGCGTGAATGCGCCGGTCGACGTGATGATCCGCCGCCACAGTCGGTAGCCGCCCAGATCGGTCACACCGGTCGGCGCGGTCCAGGCCAACGTCAGGGTCTTGTTCTGCCCGGAGGTCGACGACGTCGAGATATGAAGCACCGTCGGCGCGCCGGGGGCGGTGCTGTCCAGGATGATGGTGTCGGTCATGACCGCGCTGTAGAGCCCGCCCGCGTCATAGAACCGCGCATAGACCGCCTTCGTGCCGTCGCCGGTGAGGAGGCTCCAGCTCGCCGTCGTGCCGTACGCCACCTTGGGGGACCACGTCGTCCCGTCGTTGGAGAACGCCATCTGCGCTGGCGCCGTCCCCGATCCTTTCGTGACATTGAGCACGACGGTGGTCGTCGTGGTGTAGGTCGCCCCGGCGGCGATCGCGATGTTCCCCGCGTTCGGGCCGCCGTTCCCTGCCGACGGGTCGGCGACGGTCACGGAGCAATGCAACGAGCTGTTGGTGGCATTGCCGCCTCCGTTGTCAACGACGTTGTTGACGATCGAGTAGGTTCCGGCACCTGGATAGGTAGTCGAGGCCGTTGCTCCGGTCGCCGTCGAGGGCGACCCCCCCGTGAGCGTCCAGCTGATGCTTGCGATCGTCCCGTCGGAGTCGGATGCGACGCCGGCGAACGTGAGCGTGAACCCATTCACGTTCGTCACCGTGGGGCAGCTCACAGCCGGCGGCGCATTGAGCGCCGGGGCCTTGTACGCGATCTTGCCGTCGGTGAAGAGCGACGTCTCCGACTGGCTCTTGGTGCCCCGACCCAGCTCGTCGTTGTACGTCACCACGACCGTCACCCGCTTCTGATCATGCCCGTTCGCATCACTCACGCCGTCGCCGTTCCCGTCGGCATTGTCCGAGACGCCGGTGCCGTCGGTCGGTGAATCCACCCAGGTCACGTAGCGATAGACGCTGTACGTCGTGCTGCCGACGAAGAACGGACTCTGGAAATGCTGGAGCGCGGGCGATGCGCCGGCGACCCGGACCAGCGACTCGGCCGCCAGCGGCCCTGAGCCATCCGGGTCGAAGGTCTGCGCCGTCTGGTTGACCCAGTAATCGGGATTCAACGGATCCGAGGAATGCGACAGTCCCGGATCGGGGTCCGACAGGACGAGGTTGTCGTAGTTAAGTGCGCGGGCCTGCTCCATCTGCTGATCCAGTGCGGCGCGCGCTGCCAGCCTCTGGCGCGACAACCCGGTCGAGCCCAAGCCGAAGGTCAGCGCCTGGGCGACGGCGAAGATGCCGATGGCCAGGATCGTGATCGCTGCCATCGCCTCGACCAGCGAGAACCCCCCTTCGTCATCGAGATGGGACAGCTGCGCGCGGAGGCGAGGCATACGGACAGGGGATGAGGTGCTCATCCCTCTAGGATTCGGCTCATTGCACCCTCTGCTTAAGCCGGTGTCGGTCATCCGGGGGAAACGGAACAGGCGACCCCGGAGGGGTCGCCCGTTCTCGGTGCTTGGCGGAACGGTGGATCTACCAGCTGGGCCCTGAGACGCCGTTCGCGTCGGTACCCAGGCAGTCCCCGCCGGAGGCGACGGCTGCACTGCCGTAGAACGTGCCGTTCTGCGAGTCGTCCTCGACGTAATAGCACGTCCCAGACTTCGACCACGCTGCAGCGTCCCAAACCGTCCCCGAAGGAACGTCGACGCTGATCGTGTTCGGGCCGTCCGAGCCGGGGCTCGTCGAGTCGACGAACGACAGCGACGTCTCGATCGTGGCGAGGGTCGCAGCGTCGCAGACCTGACCGGATCCGGTCGTGTCGTCGTACGTGTCGTGGTCCGTGAAGCATGTCTTCGCGGCCGCGAGCGCGTTCCGGAGGCCCGACTGGGCCGCCTTGTCGTTCGCCCGGTTCCGGGCGCCCAGGAACGTCGGCAGAGCGATGGCGATCAGGATGCCGATGATCAGAACGACCACCATCAGCTCGATAAGGGTGAAGCCTTCGTCCTCACGGACGCGCTTCGTGAGACCCTTGAGCATCTGCCTTCGCCTCCTTCCTTTTGAGCAGAGCGCACCCCAACGGTGCGCGGTCTCTAGAGGTGTCGGCGCGGTTCGGGCCTTCCTGAAGCCGAAAATCGCGAAATGCTCAAGGGCCTCCCTCGCAAGGCAGATGCCGAGGAGCCGGGCCTGGGGCCCGGCTCCGAGCGACAACGCGGATGGCGGGCTACTTGATCAACTTGATGATGTTGAACATCGGCATATACAGAGCGATGACCGCCGCACCGACCGCTCCGCCGATGACCGCGATCAGGAGCGGCTCGATCAACGAGGTCAAGGCGTCGACCGATGCCTCCACCTCCTGGTTGTAGAACGTGGACACCTTCTCGAGCATCGTGTCTACCTGACCCGTCTCCTCGCCGACCGCGAGCATCTGCACGACCATCGGCGGGAAGACCTTGTGCTTGCCTAGCGGCTTGGCCATCGACTCGCCCTCGCGGACGCTCGCCTGGACGTCGTTGACCGCCTTGGAGATCACCTTGTTGTTCACCGTGTCGCTCACGATGTCGAGGGCCTGGAGGATCGGAACACCCGACCGGAGCAACATGGAGAGCGTTCCCGCGAACCGTGCCAGGGCGGTCTTGTGGAAGAGCGAGCCGAAGACCGGGACGCGCAGCTTGAACGCATCCACCGCTTCCCGCCCCTTCGGCGTCGCCTTCCACCGGCGGAGGAAGAAGCGTCCGCCGAAGATGGCGATCAACACGATGTACCAGTACTTCTTGAAGACGTCCGAGACCATCAGCAGGAGCCGCGTCGGAAGGGGAAGGCTGCCGCCCAACTGCGAGTAGATGCTCTTGAACTGCGGCACGACGAACAACAGCATCCCCGACAGGATCAAGGACACGAGCGCGACGACCGCGATCGGGTAAGTCATCGCCGACTTGATCTTGCCGCGCAGCTTCACCTCGTTCTCGATCATGTCCGCGAGCCGGAGCAGGACGCTGTCGAGCGAGCCACCGGTCTCGCCCGACTTGACCATCGAGACGAACAGGTTGTTGAAGACCTTCGGATGCTTCTGGATCGCCGCCGACAGGGAGGACCCCTGCTCGATGTCCAGCCGGCACTCGCCGAGGACGCGGGCGAGCTCCTTGTTGTTCGTCTGATCCGCCAAGATCGCCAGGGCGCGCAGGATGGGCAGGCCCGAGTTGATCATGGTGGCGAACTGCCGCGAGAACACGGACAGCTCCTTGAGCTTGACCTTCTTCTTGGTCAGCTCGACGTTGAAGCCGCGCCCCTGTTTGCCCACCTCGAGCGGCGTCAGGCCTTGCTCGCGGAGCCGTTGCAGGACCAGCGCCTCGTTGTCCGCGACGAGGGTCCCACTGATGAGGTTCCCGCCGCGGTCGCGGACCTTGTACGCGTAGGTGTCGGGCATCGCTTACCTCACATCCCGCCCAAGCCGTCCGACGTTCCGAACGACCCGGTCGCCCACGAGCTGGCGTCGTCGCCGCCGAGGGCTGAGCCGCCGGCGGAGTACGCGGACAGCCCGCCGGAGGATCCGACCAAGCGCTGGAGCTCCTCGGGGTCATGGCACCGTTCGAACGCCATCTGCTGGCTGATGCGACCGGCCTTGACGTGCGATGCGAGCGACATGTCCATCGTCTGCATGCCGTACCGCCCGCCCGCCTGCATCGCCGAGTAGATCTGATGCACCTTGCCCTCGCGGACCAGGTTGCGGATCCCGGGCGTCGCGATCATGATCTCGGCCGCCGCGACCCGGCCCTGGCCGTCGACCGTCGGGACCAACTGCTGCGTCACGACTCCCTGGAGCGTGGTCGAGAGCTGCACCCGAACCTGCTGCTGCTGGTGCGGAGGGAAGACGTCGATGATGCGGTCGATCGTCTGCGGCGCGTCCTGTGTGTGGAGGGTGGCGAAGACGAGGTGACCGGTCTCGGCCGCGGTGATCGCGGTCGAGATCGTCTCGAGGTCCCGCATCTCACCCACGAGGATCACGTCGGGGTCTTGGCGCAAGACGTGTTTCAGGGCGGAGGCGAAGCTGTGCGTGTCGGCCCCGATCTCGCGCTGGTTCACCACGCACTTCTTGTGCTTGTGCAGGAACTCGATCGGGTCCTCGACGGTCATGATGTGTCCGGAGCGCTCGATGTTGACGACATCCACCATCGCGGCGAGCGTCGTTGACTTCCCGGATCCGGTGGGCCCCGTCACGACCACGAACCCACGTGGGAAGCGGGCCAGATCGGCCGCGACCGGCGGGAGCCCGAGGTCCACGATGTTCTTGATGTCGAAGGGGATCACGCGGAAGACCGCGCCGACCGCGTCACGCTGCATGAAGACGTTCACGCGGAACCGCGCCCGCCCGGGCAACGAGTACGACATATCCAGCTCGAGCTCTTGCTCGAACCGCTCGCGCATCTTCTGCGGGAGGATCGCGTAGATCATCCCCTGGAGGGCGCGGGGGTTCAGCGGCGGATAGTCCTCGAGTCGTTCGAGCTCACCGTGGATCCTGACCGTCGGCGGAGTGCCCGCCGTCAGGTGGAGGTCCGAGCCGTTCAGATCGAGGAGCCTGCCGAGCAGTTCGGGGACGGGGACCTGGATGTCCTCATCAGGAGGGGCAACCGTGCTCATCGTCATTTCACCACCCTTGCGACTTCGTCCAGCGTTGTGATGCCCATGCGGGCCTTCTCCAGCCCATCGTCGCGAAGCGTCATCATCCCCTGCTGCACGGCGACGTTCCTGATTGCATCGGCAGAAGCACGCTCTACCGTGAGCCGTTCGATCTCTTCGCTCATCCGCATGACCTCGTACAGCCCGATCCGGCCCCGGTAGCCCGTGTTGGAACACGCCGGGCACCCTTGGGCCTTGAAGAGTTGCGGGATCTCCGGCCAGAGCCATTCCGGGAATCCGGCCGCCTCCAGCTCCACCTGCTCCGGCTGATAGACGACGCGGCACCGCTCGCACAACTTGCGCGCAAGGCGCTGGGCCACCACAGCGTCGATCGCCGAGGCGACCAGGAAGGTCTCGACGTCCATCTCCACGAGACGCGAGATGGCCGAGGGCGCGTCGTTCGTGTGCAGCGACGAGAGCACGAGGTGGCCGGTGAGGGCGGCCTCGATCGCGATCGTGGCCGTCTCCTTGTCGCGGATCTCACCGATCAGCACGATGTCGGGGTCGGCTCGGAGGATGGACCGCAGCGCGCTCGCGAACGTGAGCCCGGCCTTGGGGTTCACCTGCATCTGGTTCACGCCGGCGAGCCGGTACTCCACCGGGTCCTCCACCGTGATGATGTTCTTGGACTCTTCGTTGAGGATGTTGAGGGTGGAGTACATCGTGGTCGACTTTCCCGAACCCGTCGGTCCGGTCACGAGGATCGCGCCGTAGGGCTTCCGGAAGGACTCCGAGAAACGGTCGTAGGCGTTCTCGAGGAAGCCGAGGTCCTCGAGCCGCAGGAGCGCGTTGGATTTGTCCAGCACGCGGATCACGACCTTCTCGCCGTGCACCGTGGGGAGGGTGGCGACACGCAGGTCGAGCGCCCTTCCGCCTACCTTCATCGAGATCCGGCCGTCTTGCGGGACACGTCGTTCGGCGATGTTGAGGTCGGCCATGACCTTGAGCCTGCTGATCAGGCCCCCCTGGATGCTCTTCGGCGCAGGCGGCATCGGCTCGTGGAGCACGCCGTCGACACGGAACCGGATCCGAACGTTGTGCTCGGCAGGCTCGAGGTGCACGTCCGACGCACGGTCGCCAACCGCCTGCGTCATGATCGCGTTCACGAGCTTGACGATCGGCGCGTCCTCGAGGGCCTCCTCGAGATCCGCGGTGGCCTCGTCGACGGACTCGGCGGCGATACTCGCCATCGCCTCCACCTGCGAGTCCATGCCGGAGAACTTCTGGATCGCCTCCTCGACGTCGTTCGCCGTCGCGACGACGGGTTGGACGTCGCGCCCCGTGATCGTCCGGATGTCGTCCAGCGCGTAGACGTTGGCCGGATCGGACATCGCGACCAGCAGCCGGCCATCGCGCTCCCCGATCGGGATCGCCCGGTACCGGCGTGACAGCGCTTCGGGGAGGAGGACGGTCGACGTTGCATCGATCGGGAACTCGTTGAGGTCGACGAACTCCAATCCCACCTGCTCGGCCAACGCCCGCACGAGGTCGGCTTCTTTGATCATGCCGAGGTCGATCAAGACGCGACCGAGCGATTTCGGGGTCTTGCGATGCTCCTCGAGTGCGGTTTCGAGCTGTTCGGGGGTGATGAAGCCGAGTTCGATGAGGATCTGGCCGAGCTGCTTCGACTTCCGCTTGACCGTCGTCATCGATGCTCCCGAGGCCCGTTCGGGCTAGGTCGTTGGCTGGGTCTCAGCTGTTGTCTTCGTCACCGTCCTCGTTCAGCTGAAGCAATCCCGAGAACTCTTTGGCCAGCATGACGCGGTCGACCTCGCCCGGTTCTTCCGTCACCTTCTCGGGCTCGTCGGGGGCCCGTTCGGCGGATACCAGACGCTGCGGCTCACGCCGGAAGGGGGTCGCTTCTTCGCCCTCTCCGGGGAACGCGTCGTCCGACCCGCCAACCGACGGTTCCACGCCGGAGCCGGGAGCCACCAGGGGTGTCGCTTCGAGCGGCGCGATCGCGGGCAGGGAGGACGCGGCCTGCTCGGCCTCCAGACGGGAGAACGGCGACCCTTCCGTCGCGAAGGCCGCGGGGCGGCCCGCGGGCGTTACTGGTTCGGTCTCCGAGGGTGTTGTCGGTCGGAGTCGGTCGGGCTCATCCACGGTTCCTGGCGAGTCACCGCCGCCGCCCAACCCCGCCTCGTCGAGCGGTTGCGGAGGGGTGGGCGCCTCCCCGGGGCTCCGCCCGTTCCATGCACGCTGATCGGCCGGCGCGGCGCTGGCGACCGGCTCCGGTGCGGGTTCCGGGGCCTTCGCCTCGGCCGGGTGCAACGAGGTCCGGGGGCGTCCGGAGGGGGCGCTCGAGGCATCGGGGACCTTGAGCGTCTCCCCCTTCTTGGCCCGCGTCTCCTCGGCCGCCAAGACCGCCTGCTCCAGCTGATCCAACAGGACACCCGGGCGCACGCCGGTCCCGGAGATCACGAAGGCCGCGTACGGGCCCCTGTGCACGTACGCCCACAGCTGGTCGGAGAACTCGACGAACCCCCGTCGTGCCTCGCCGACGTGCACGAACTTCAGCCATGCCGGCTTGAACGCCTGCTCGTCTTCCTCCGGATACGCGCCGAGCACCATGCCGTCACGAGACAGCACGAGACAACCCCGCACGTCGTCCATGGTGAGGACGACGCGCTGCGCGAGCGCGGCGTATTCATCCATCCGTCTGCTGGAGACATCGTCGGGAGGCCGAGCGCCCTTGAGATGCGCAGGGTTTGGGCGGTGACGGACCGGTCAGGATCGCTCGGCGATCGCCGCGACCGCGGCCGCGGACATCACCTCCAGCGGCGCGGGATGCCCCGTCCAGAGCTCGAAGCTCAAGGCCGCCTGGTGCAGGAGGAGTCCGAGCCCGCCGAAGACCGTGGCACCGTGCTCCCGCGCCGTCACCTGCATCGGCGTGACGGCCGGGTGATACAGGAGGTCGACGACGAGGGTCTCGTCGTCGACCGGCGGCAACGGGAGGTGCTCGCCGTCGGCCCCCAGGGGGGTCGCGTTGACGACCAGATCGGCCGGATCCGGTCCGTCGTCGAACGTCGTGACGACGATCTCGGTCGAGAACCCGTCGAGCGCCCGCCGGAGGTCCGTGGTCGTGGCCGGATCACGGGCGACGACCGTGATCCGGGAGGCGGCGGCGCGGGCGAGCGCGAGCGCGCACGCGCGCGCCGCCCCACCCGCGCCGAAGATCAGGGCGGTGCTGCCCGCGGGGTCGAAGCCGGCGTCGCGCCGCAGGAACCGGTCGAAGCCGGGGGTGTCGGTGTTGTGTCCGGCCATCCGGTCCTCGCCGACCGCGACCGTGTTCACCGCGTGCAGACGGCGAGCGTCATCCGTCAGCGTATCCATGACGTCTGCAACCTCGGTCTTGTGCGGCATCGTGACGTTGACCCCCGCGAACCCCAGCGTGCGGAGCGCGGAGACCGCTGCGCGAGCTTCCCCCGGAGCGACCGGGAGCGGCACGTACGTCCAGTCCAGGTCGAGCGCCGCGAACGCGGCATTGTGGATCGCCGGCGACAAGCTGTGCGAGACCGGCCAGCCGATGATGCCCACCGTTCGGGTCCCGCCGTGGATCCTGGCCCCCGTGTCCATGGGTTCTAGCCCAGACACTGTTGGACGTTCACGTCGTGCTCGTGCAGGGTCCTCGCGAACCGATGGATGCCGTCGCCATCCGGTGGGCACAGGACGTAATAGAGGTATGGGGTGTCCGCCGGGTGCAGTGCGGCGTCGAGCGACGCACGACCGGGGCTCGCGATCGGCGTCGGCGGCAGCCCCGCGTTGATCCTCGTGTTGTACGGGTTGTTCGTCAGGAGGTCCGACGTCGAGAGCTGGCCGTCCGGCGTGGGGTCGTCGTACAGGAGCGTCGCGTCGATCCCGAGCGACATCCCCTGCGCCAACCGGTTGTAGATCACGCTCGCGATCTTCGGCCGGTCTTCCTCGACCTGTGCCTCCCGCTCGATCATGGAGGCGACGATGACGACCTGGTAGGGCGTGAGCCCCAGCTGCTCCGCGCCACCGACGAGATGGAGGCTTTCGGCTTCGGTCTGGAACTGATCCAACATCCGACGGATCACCGCGTCCGGGGTCAGACCCTTCCGCAACAGCTGGTACGTGTCGGGGAACAGGAATCCCTCGGCGGTACCCGCGCTCCGCGGGAGGAACGGCGGCAGCGCGTACCGGCCACTGTCGGCGAGCGATGCGAAGTCCTTCGCGGAGAGCCCGGTCTGGTCGGCCACCTCGCTCGAGATGCTCCGTTCCCCCGGGTAGGTCGTGGAGATCCGCAGGCCCTCGGGAACGGTCAGCCGAACGGTCGGCACCTTCGGCGG
>DATAEV010000109.1:0-24600 GCA_036257875.1 Actinomycetota bacterium
GCCCTTCGACTTCACGATGACACTGATCCAATCCGTCCGGGTGCTCTCGGTCACGAACCCGCCGGCAGATACGTCGACGGGCAAGCCCACCAGCGGTTCCGCCACGTTCGTCCTCGATCTGCTCCCTGAGGACGCACAGGCTCTTGTGCTGGCCAACACGGATGCGACCGAGCTCTGGCTGGGGCTCCTCCCACCTGAGCAGGACGGGTCGCCCGCCAAGGGCTATCGCCTCCCGGCCACCTTCGGGGTGCCCTTCGCGAAGATCACAGGAGTTGGGAAGCCTTGACAGACGCGAGCGTCGTCGCCGTCGGGACGCCGCAATCGTTCCGTCAACAGCTGGCTCGATCGCTGGAGCTCGAGGCCGAGGAGGTGGGCTGGGTCCAGTCCGCCACCGCGGCCGAAGAGCTCCTGATCGGCCCCTACCACACGGTGGACGTGCTCGTGCTGTCGCCCGAGGTCAAGGAAGCCGACGCGCTCGGCCTTGCCGAGTTCGTCGGGCGCACCTCGCCCGGGACGGCCATCGTCCTGGTCCGCGACCACACGTGGAACGGACTCCTGCCCGCGGCGATGCGGGCCGGCATCCGCGACGTCGTCGATATGACCCAGGGGACCGACGAGCTGCGAGAAGCTGTGGAGCGCGCCATCTCGTGGGCCTCGAACCTGCGGTCCGCGAACGCGAGCGGTGCCAGGGCTGAGGGCGTTCGCACGCAGCGGGGGCATATCATCTCGATCTTCTCGTCCAAGGGTGGCTCGGGGAAGACGTTCCTGACGACGAACCTCGCCACGGCGATCGCGCAGGTGACGGGGGAGGACACGGCGCTCGTGGACCTGGACGTCGACATGGGCGACGTCTTCACGTACTTCGGACGGGAGCCGACGGCGAGCGTCACCGACCTGATGGAGCTCGGTGAGGGCGCGGACCGCGCTCGGGTCCGCGAGGTCGGGGTCGAGGTCGCACCGCACACGTGGGCCTTCGGCGCACCGCCGGACCCCGCGGCCGAGGCGCCGGCGGGCGAGGCGATCGGGAAGTTCCTCCGCACGATCCGCAACGAGTTCGCGTTCGTGATCGTGGACGCGTCGGTCGATTATTCGGATTCGGCGCTGGTGTGCTTCGACCTCTCGGACATGATCTGCCTGGTCACCAGCTTGGACGTGGTCGGCGTGAAGCACCTGTCGAAGGCGCTGGACACGCTGCTCACGATCGGGCTCCCGCGCGAACGGTTCCGGGTGGTCTTGAACCGCGCGGACTCCAAGGTCGGCCTGGATGCGTCCGATGTGGAACGCGTCATGAAGATCCGCGTCGACGCGATGATCCCGTCGAGCCGGCTGGTTCCGACGTCCCTCAACAAAGGCCGTCCGGTCGTGCTCGAGGAGCCCAGCTCCGAGGTCGCGCAGGCGATCAACAGCCTGGCCTCGCGGTTCGCCGGGAGCGCGACGCAGGTGGGCGAGCTCGGAGGGATCGAGCTCGCCGACGACAAGAGACAGCAGAAGAAGAAGGGCCTGTTCGCCCGTTCCGGGAAGAGCTAAGGAGGCATCCCCCCATGTCGCTTGCAGATCGCCTCGCGAAGGCACAACAGCGAGACCGGATCTCGGAGGTTCGGGCGCGGGTTCAGGAGCGCCTGGTCGAGTCGCTGGGTCCGCGCCTGTACGACGCAACCCTGTCGGACACCGAGCTCGAGGGTCTGGTCCACCAGCGGCTCCGCGAGCTCCTGGACGACGAGGAGGGGCCGCTTTCCGCGCAAGAGAAGCTGCTCATCGTCCGCCAGATCGGTGACAGCGTCCTTGGCCTCGGCCCGTTGGAGCCATTCGTCCGTGACCCGGAAGTCACGGAGATCATGGTCAACAACTGGGACACGATCTACGTGGAGCGCGCCGGCAAGCTGTATTGGACGGGCACGAAGTTCCACGACGACCAGCAGCTCCGGCGGACGATCGACAAGATCGTCGGGAAGGTCGGGCGCCGCGTGGACGAGGCGTCGCCCTACGTCGACGCGCGTCTGCCCGACGGCTCCCGTGTGAACGCCGTGATCCCGCCGCTCTCGATCGACGGGCCGGCGCTCACGATCCGGAAGTTCGCCGCCGATCCCTACCAGGCGGACGACTTGATCGAGTTCGGGACCATGACGTCGCCGGTCGCACAATTCCTCGAGGCATGCGTCCGCGGCCGGATCAACGTCTTGGTCGCGGGTGGAACGGGCGCCGGGAAGACCACGACGCTCAACGTCATCTCGTCGTTCATCCCGGACGACGAGCGCATCCTGACGATCGAGGACGCTGCGGAGCTCAAGTTGCAACAGCCGCACGTGATCCGACTGGAGTCGCGCCCGCCGAACATCGAGGGGAAAGGCCAGATCACGATCCGCGATCTGGTCCGCAACTCCCTCCGCATGCGCCCCGACCGTATCGTGGTCGGGGAGGTTCGTGGGGCCGAGGCCCTGGACATGCTCCAGGCCATGAACACCGGTCACGACGGGTCGGTCAGCACGATCCACTGCAACAGCCCGCGCGACGCGCTGAGCCGCCTGGAAACCATCACGATGATGGCCGGGATGGAGCTTTCCAACCGCGCGATCCGCGAGCAGATCGCCTCGGCGATCCAGCTGATCGTGTACCAGCAGCGTCTGAAGGACGGGACCCGTCGCTTCACCCACGTGACCGAGGTCGCCGGTATGGAGGGAGAGGTCATCACGCTGCAGGACATCTTCCTGTTCGACTTCTCCGCCGGGATCGACGAGGAAGGTCGGTTCAAGGGGCGCCTGAAGTCCACGGGTCTGCGACCCAAGTTCTTGGACAAGCTCGCCGAGCGCGGCGTGTACGTCGAGCCCGAGCTCTTCGCATTGGAGTCAAGGGAGGTCTGATGGTTCTGGCGGACACCTTCTGGACGTCCTCCACCGCGCAGATCCTCATCGCGGTGGTGGTCGGTCTGGTCGCGTTCCTCCTGGCGTGGTTCTTGCTGGGAAGCGCGGCGAGGGCGAAGAAGGATCGCGAGGTCGAGGCGCGGATGCGCGCCGTCATCGCTCCTGCACAGCAACCGATGGCGGCAGGCGGGGCGCAGGTCGTCCCGGGCACGGGGTGGATCCCCGACAACGTGACCCGGTTCGGGAAGCGGTTCGCCGATTCGCGTGGGTTCAGCGATCGGCTCGACGCCGAGCTGGAAGCGGCCGGGGTCTCCCTCCGGTCAGGCGAGTTCGTCGTCGCCTCGGTCGCCGCGGCGCTGCTCTTCGGGGTCCTCGGAGCCGCGCTGCTCCGCAACGCGCTCCTCGCGTTGATCGTGGCGGGGGTCGGGGCGGCCTTCCCAACGCTCATGCTCCGGAGTGCGCTCAGCAAGCGCGCCGAGCACCTGCGCGACCAGCTTCCCGACGTGCTCACGATCCTGGCGTCGTCGCTCCGCGCCGGGCACAGCTTTCTCCAGTCGCTGGACACGGTGGCGAAGGAGATCGCGCATCCGGCCGCCGCCGAGTTCCAACGAGTGGTGGCCGAGATCCGTTTGGGCCGGCCCGCCGAGGACGCGCTCGAAGCGCTCGCTCAACGCGTGGGGAGCCCCGACTTCATGTGGGCGGTGCTCGCGGTCAACATCCAGCGCGAGGTCGGCGGTAACCTCGCGGAGATCCTGGATACGGTCGCCGATACCCTCCGGGAGCGTGCGATGCTCCGTCGGCAGATCAAGGTGCTCACCGCCGAGGGCCGACTCTCCGCCTGGGTGCTCGCGCTCCTGCCGGTGGCGATCGGGCTCTACATGGCGGCGGTCAACCCGAGCTACATCGGGTTGCTCGTCACCACCACCGTCGGCCTGGTGATGCTGGGGACCGCGATCATCCTGATGTTCCTCGGCGTCCTCTGGATGAGAAAGATCGTGAACATCGATGTCTGACGTCTGGCTGTTCCTCGCGATCGGGTCGCTCTTCCTCGCGATCGTGCTGGTCGGCGTGTTCATCGACCAGACGATCGCCGAGCGGCACCGTGCCGTCCGGCTGTTGGAGTCGCAGGTCACGGCGGGCGGCCAAGCCGCGCCACGGGTCGACCTGCGCGAAGAAGAGCTCAAGGAGAACTTCGGGTCGCGGGTGTTCGTCCCGATCGTCACCCGAGCTGGGCGGATCGCTCGACGGGTGACGCCGCTCGATGCCCGCGACCGGATCACGAAGAAGTTACTGGTTGCGGGGAGTCCCGCCGGGTGGGACGCCGAGCGTGTGCTCGCCTTCAAGATCATCGGCGCGATCGCTGGGTTCGTCGGGGCACTGCTGCTGTTGCAGATCGTCTCCCTCTCGTCATTCCTCCAGATCGTGTGCATCGCGTTGCTCACGTTCGTCGGGTTCATCGTTCCCGACTCCATCCTGAACAGCCGCGTCGAGGACCGGAAGAAGGAGATCCTGCGGACCCTCTCCGACACGCTCGACCTGTTGACGATCAGCGTGGAGGCGGGGCTCTCGCTCAACGCCGCCATCGCGCAAGTGGTCCGGAACGTGCCGGGGGTGCTTTCGTCGGAGTTCGCGCGGATGCTCCAGGAGATCCAGCTGGGCGTGCCACGCTCGGATGCGTTCCGACACCTGGCCGAGCGGACCGACGTGGAGGAGCTCAACGCGTTCGCGCTGGCCATGATCCAGGCGGACATCTTCGGGGTCTCGATCGCGAGCGTCCTGCGCACACAGGCGGCGCAGCTCCGCATCAAGCGCCGTCAGGCCATCGAGGCGAAGGCCCAGCAGACACCGGTGAAGATCGTCTTCCCGCTGGTGCTCTGCGTCCTTCCGGCTCTGTTCGTCGTGATCGTCGGCCCGGGCGCGATCCAGATCTTCAACAGCTTCATCAACCTCAGTAGCTAAGTTCCGGACGGACCGCGCGCCCCTGTTCGTCATGGCCGTTGCTACGCTCTGCGGCCATGAAGGTGGCCTACCAGGGGGAACCGGGCGCGTACAGCGAGCGAGCCGTCCGCAGCGCGTTCCCGGATGCCGACCCGCTCCCGTGCGACACCGTCCGTCTGGTTTTCTCCCGCGTGACCAGCCGCGAGGCCCCGTTCGGTGTGGTCCCACTCGAGAACTCCCAAGCCGGATCGGTGAACGAGACCTACGAACTGCTCCAGCACACGTCCCTGCTCCGGGTGGTCGGCGAGGTGCTCGTTCGGGTGGACCACGCGTTGCTCGGCGTCCCCGGTGCCCGGCTCGAGGACGTCCGGCGCGCGCGGTCGCACTGGCAGGCCCTGGCGCAGTGTGAGGAGTTCCTCTCGTCGCTCCGGATCGAGCCGGTTCCGGTGCACGACACGGCGGGCGCGGCTCGCATGATCGCGGAGTCGGGATCGACCGAGGACGCCGCGATCGCGAGCGTCGACGCCGCGTCCATCTTCGGGCTGGCCGTCCTCGCC
This sequence comes from Actinomycetota bacterium, assembly GCA_036257875.1. GTDB lineage: Bacteria > Actinomycetota > UBA4738 > UBA4738 > HRBIN12 > AC-51. Next base: position 5,354 of record DATAEV010000109.1, read on the forward strand.
GAGCGGATCCAGACGGAGAAGGAGAACTTCACGAAGTTCGCGGTCCTCGGCACCGAGGATCCGGGGCTCGGGGAACCGGACACCACGTCGCTGGTGATGGCGGTGCTCGACCGGCCCGGCTCGTTGCTCGGGGCGTTGCAGCCCTTCGCCGAGCGAGGGATCAACTTGCACAAGCTGGAGTCCCGTCCCCGCCGTGGGAAGGCGTTCGAGTACCTGATGTACGTCGACGTGATGGCGCCCGGTGGATCAGCTGAGCTCGAGGCCGCCCTCAAGGAGGTCGAGGACCACACGTCGATGTTGCGGGTGCTCGGGACCTACCGGTCGGCGGGTGAGCCGATCTGACTCGCGCATGACGACCACCGGGCGTCGCAGGTCCTCGGGCACGATCCCGGTATGGCTGGCGGTGCTCGTCACGATCGTCGGCGTCCTGTCGGTGATCCACGCAGCGCGCGGCGTCGCCGCGACGAACGAATCGCCGTTCCTACGACCGAGCGGATCCATCCACGTGCCCGAACCGATCAACACGACGTTCCCCGGGCTGACGACCTTCCGCGGGAACGCGAGCCGTAACTACTACGGGCAAGGGCCGGTCCCCGCCGCGCCCGTGGTGCGATGGGTCTATCCCTCCGACGGTTCGAAGATGTGCGCGATGTCCGCCGAGACGCAGACCGGGCCGCAGAAAGAGTGGTGCGGGACGGGGTGGACGGGACAACCCAACGTCGTGCCCTGGCAGGGAGCGATGCAGGTGCGCGAGGGCGCGTTCGACGATGGGTATCACTTCCTCGACGCCGGAACCGGGATCCCGCAGCTGCCGGTCTTCCAGACCGGCGACCTGGCGAAGGGCTCGGCCACGACGGATTCCAACGGCTATCCGCTGTACTACGCGGGCTCGCGGGACAACAAGTTTCGGGTGATCGCGACGGATCGATCGGTCCCCACCGAGCTCTGGTCGGTCGATTCGACCACCTCGGTCCCACACCCGATGTGGAACGACGATTGGGACGGCGCCCCGCTCCAGCTGGGGGACTACCTGATCGAGGGCGGGGAGAACAGCTACCTGTACGTCATCCGCCTGCATCGTGGGATGGGATCCGATGGGCTCGTGCGTGTTGATCCCACGATCGTGACGACGATCCAAGGCTGGGATGACCAGCTCCTCGCGGACCTCGGGGGGCCCGACGGTCCCCCTTCGAGCGGTCCGATCGACACGCAGTGGGACGTCTCGATCGAGAACTCGGTCGCGTTCCGCGACGGCGTCGTCTACTTCGCGAACTCGGCCGGCCTGGTCCAGGGGTGGGACATCTCCGACATCCTGCACGGCGGCACGGTCGCCACGGAGGTGTTCCGGTTCTGGACCGGCGACGACACGGATGCCTCGGTCGTGATCGATGACCAGGGTTTCCTGTACGTCGCGAGTGAGTATCAACGGTTCGACGACCGGTCCAAGCAGGTCGGTCAGCTGATGAAGCTGGATCCACGGAACCCCACCGATCCGCTCGTGTGGAGCATCCCGGCAACCGAGATCGGGTTCGAGGGCGCGGGGGGAAGTTGGTCCACCCCGGCGCTCTACGGCGATCACGTCTACTTCACGACGGCGGCCGGCCGGGTGCTCGAGGTGGAGCGAACGACCGGCCGGATCGTCTGGCAGCTCCAGACCGGTGCACCGGCGATCGCGTCCCCGGTCGTCGTGGACGGGACGTTGCTGCAGGGGGACTGCTCGGGTCACCTCTACGCGTGGGATGTGAGCGACCCAACGGTCCCGCCGCCGCTCCGGTGGAACCTGGATCTGGGCGACTGCATCGAATCGACTCCCGCGGTGTGGCAGGGCTGGCTCTATCTGGGGACCAGGGAAGGGTTCCTCTACGGGATCGCCGACCAGGGCACGGCCGTCCCCCAGCCGGCCGCCTAGATCAGCCGAACACCTGGGGGAACTGCGCGCGGATGTCGGCCGTCCGCCAGACGGTTAGGGCGACGGCGATCACGGCGAGGGCGACCATCGTCGCCACGAAGAGCTGGGTGCGTGATCGATGCCGCCCGAAGCCGTCGACGGCCAGCCCGCCGATGATCCCGGTAGTCAGCCCCCCGACGTGCCCCCGCCAATCGATCCCCGGGATCGTGAACGTGAGGATCAGATTGATCACGATCAGCGTCCCCATGCTCCGCATGCGCGCCGCGTAGAAGGCGAGGTGGCGGCGCTGGTAGTTGTAAGCGAAGAAGACGCCGAAGAGGCCGAAGATGGCTCCGGAGGCCCCCACCGACGGGATGATCGGCGCACCGATCGCGTAACTCGCGACCGACGAGCAGAACCCGGTCACGAGGTACAGCACGGCCATCCGCCAACGGCCGAGCTCCTGCTCGACGACACCGCCGACGATGTACAGCGCGTAGCCGTTGAAGGCCAGGTGGATCAGCCCCGCGTGGAGGAACATCGCCGAGAACAGCCGCCACCACTCGCCCGTCGCCACCCCGACGATCTCGCCGTGGGACTGGAACAGCCCGACGTTCGCTCCGAGCCGCACCAGCGTCGGGGTGGTTGGCCCCCCGACCAGGGAGCCCGGGCCGCCGGCGATGACCTCCAGCGCGTAGATGCCGACGAGCGACAGGAGGATCAGGTTCGTGAGGGTGAGGCCCTGGCCGGTCGTGCCGACCCGCTCCGCCGGCCGATGGAACTCCTGCTTCTGCTCCTTCACGCACTCGGGACACTGATGTCCCACCGGCGCGGGATACATGCAGTCCGGGCAGATCGGGCGCCCGCACCGCGTGCAATGCACGCCGGTCTCGACGTCGGGATGCCGATAGCAATGCTCGATGACCGGAGGTGGCGGCGGCACGGGCGTCGGATCCACGACCGCAATCGTACGGGCGGGCCGTGGATGCGCCCTGTGGATCACCCGTGAGGATCGTGGTCGTGCGGGTCGACGTGGACCATGACGTCGGCGAGACGTGGGACCTCATGGAGCAAGGCGTGATGGACGTCGTCCGCGATCGCGTGGCCCTCCTGCACCGTGAGCGTCGGCCGCACCGCCACGTTGAGCTCGGCGAGCAGCCGGTGACCGCTCCAGCGAGCCCGCGCCTCCGTGACGTGCTCGACGCCGTCGACGGCGCCCGCGACCGCCTCGATCAGCGCCAGGGTGGTCTCGTCGGTCCCGTCCAGTGCGCGGTGCAGGACGGCGCGGGCCGCCCGCCAGAGCGTGATCAGGATCGCGATCGTGATCGCGAGCCCCACGATCGCGTCGGCCCGCTCGAACCCGAGCATCACGCCGATCGTGGCGACGACCACCCCGAGCGACGCGAGCCCATCGGTCCGCGCGTGCAGACCGTCCGCCACCAGGGCCGCCGAGCCGATCCGGCGTCCGACCCGGATGCGATAGGCGGCCACGGCTTCGTTGCCGATGAAGCCCACGAACCCGGCGACCAGGACCAACCCGGTCGAGGTGACGGTCTGCGGATGGATCAGCCGCTGCACCGCCTCGATCGCAGCCACCACGGCCGACCCGAAGATCAACGCCACGATCACGAGTCCGGCGACGTCTTCTGCTCGATGGTAGCCGTAGGGATAGCGGCGGCTCGGCGGCCTGCGCGCGAGCCGGAACGCGATCAGCAAGGGGATCGCCGTCAGCGCATCCGTGAGGTTGTGGATCGTGTCCGCGAGCAGCGCCACGGATCCCGACAGCATCGCCACGACGAGCTGGATCGCGGCCGTGAGCGCGAGCCCGCCCAGCGAGATCCAGGTGGCGCGCGTCCCGGCCCGGGTCGCCAGCAACGCTGCGTCTGCCGGCCCGAAGTGCTCGTGGTCCTGGACGGACATCGGGAGCACCGTAACAGCCGATGTTGGGTGGGGAGTCGAAGAGCGGACTTCAGCCGGCGACGCGACGGAGCTCGGTCATGACCTGGCTCGGATCGAACAGCGGCCCCCAGCGATCGGCGATCGTGCCGTTCGGAGCGATCAGGTAGAGCCACGGCTCCGTGAGGTTGCCCTTGCGCAGGAGCCACGCGGCCGCGGCCCGGTTGATCTGGTGCTTGTCGTAGTTCGCGTAGATCTCCACGTGGATGTAGTCGGCGTCCTTCGGACCGGTCTTCGCGATCTGTTGCAGCGCGTCCGTGGACGGACCGCAAAACTGGCTCTGGCAGTAGACGGGCGTCGCGAACAGGACGAGCGCTGCGCGGTGCGCCTCGATCGCGCCGGCGAGCGTGGCCCGGTGGAGCTCGGGGTCGGGAACCGGTGCGCCCCCCTGCGCCCGGGAGTCGATCGCCGCGGGATCGACGTGCGAGCTCATCGTGAGGTTCTTCGTGCGGAGGGCTCGCTCGCCGGGCGCCGGGAGCGTCGGTTCCGAGGAGACCGAGAATTGTGTGGAGAGGGACTGGCGCGATCCGTCGACGTCGAAACCGACGTCGGCCTGCCATACCCCGGCAGCATCGAACGTCCCGTCGAACTCGTAGACGCCGCGGGCCGTGCTGGGGTCGGTGAGGTGCGGGGTGCCGGTGTCGGCTCCGGTTCCGGGAGCCCCGACGTACCGCGCCGTCCCCTGCAGCGGCGTCCCCGGGCCACCCTGGAACGGACTGAGCTGGATATCGATCGAGCCTGAGGTCAGCAGCTGGACGCCCTGGTCGGACGAACGGAACACCCCGATCTGGAACCGTTGGGGCGCCTTCGCGTACAGATCCGTGCTGCCCACCTCGGCGGAGTAGTTGCCCCCGCCAGCCGCCGAGGTGGTCCCACCCGAGCTGCACGCTGCGAGGGTGATCGCGCACGCGAGCAGCGCGACGGTCAGCCGAGACATGGCCACATGTTCTCGTACGCGGCGAAGAGCGTCCGGGTTCGTCAGATCGCCCCCTCCAAGCGCAGGAGGAACTCGCGGCGCTCCCGATGCCCGCCGTAGGTGCCGAAGCCAGGTCCGGCCGGAACCACTCGGTGGCAGGGGATCCACAGCTCGGTGGGACAGACGCGCAGGGCGTGGCCGGCCGCGCGCCACGCGCGCGGCCGGCCGGCGGCAGCGGCGACGTCGCCGTACGTGCGGAGCTCGCCGTACGGGATGGCGATCGTCGCCTGATAGACCGCCCTCGTGAACGGCGTGCCGGTGGACCGGAGGTCCACCGGCACGCTGAAGACGCGGGCGGTCCGCGCGAAGTAGGCGCGGGCGTCCTCGCGGGCCGCGGTCAGCGCGCGCTCCGCGCGCGCGGCCCGCGCCCCCAGCCGCTCCTCGACCTGCGCCAGGAACGATCCTCGGTCCGCGGCGAACCCGGATGCGACGATCCCCACGTTCGTGGCGACGATCGTGAGCTCGCCGAGCGGCGTGGCGACCGACGTGAAGCCGAGGCTCAGATCGGAGGCCATGGGAACGGGCGAACTCCGGGTTCAGGTTCCGGGAACCGTCCGAGCGCGAGGAGCCGCCCTAGCCGCTCTGCCGTCGCTTCCACCTCGGGTTCGGCAAGGAGCTTCCGGAGCTCGCCCCGGGTGCTGCCGCCCGGCTCGAGCGTGGTCGCCAGCCGGGTCAGGTCGGCGCAGAGCTGGTCCGGGATCGGCTCGCCGACGAACTCCCAGATCACCGTTCGCAGCTTCGGTTCGTCCGAGAAGCTCACGCCGTGATCGATCAACCAGATCTTCCCGTCGTCGCCGAGCAGACAGTGCCCGGCCTTGCGGTCGGCGTTGTTGATGACCACGTCGAACAGGGCGACCCGACGGAAGTCGTCCGCTCGTTGCTGCCCCAAGGTGAAGTAATGCTGCGCGGCGTCGAACCGAACGAACAGCTGGAGCGATCCCGGCCCATCCGGCCCGTCGCGGAGCACGGTCGGGGGGACGTTCGGCCACCCGAGGGCGTCGGCGACGACGTAGGCGGCCACTTCGCGGCGGTGCAGGGTGCCTCCGGGGAAGTCCCACAAGGGGGTCTCGCCGCGCTCGGGCTTGTAGATCGCGAAGCACTCCTCGCCCTCGAGGTGACAGCGAACGAGCAAGGCGTCGTTGGACGAGTCCGGCATCAGGCCGAGGACGTCGATCGCTCCTTCGGCGAGCGGCCGTGGGATCACGCGCGAGCTGCGCGGTGCCCGTTCGTTGCCGGACACACGTGGCCCTCGGGGTCGATCGGGTTGCCGCAGAACCGGCAGGTCGGGCGGCCGCGCTCGGCGACCTCGGCGCCGTGACGCGACAGAGCGAGCATCTGCTCGCGACTGGCCCACAGGCGGATCGTCTCCGGTTCGCCCTCCGGACCGATCGCGAGGGGGTCGTCGTCGAGGAGTCCGGGACCCTCGTCATCGGCTTCGTCCTCGTCGTCGGGCTCGAACTCGGTCACCTCCAGCAGGAACCGGTCACCGTCCGGGTCGTAGCCGATCGACAGGCGCCCCGCGTGGAACAGGGGATCGACGGGTTCCTCGAGCGCGAGCTCCGTCTCGTCGAGCGGCCCGGTTTCGAGCGGCACTTCGGCGAGGAGCTCGAGGACGGATTGCGAGAGGAGCACGACCTGTTCCTTCTCGACGACCACGGTGACCAGCTCGTCGCCGGCACGGGCCTGCAGGTAGAAGGTCCGCATCCCCGGCTCGCCGAGCGCATCCGCGGTGATCCGATCAACGGGTCCGAGCTCCACGACGGTTATCCTCGCAGCTTCCTCGAGCGGCGGCGCCCGCCGTCGGCCGCCACCTCCCAGGGAGCGACGGCCGGCTCGCCGAACCGCTCGAGCCCACCGGTGTCGTTCGCCAATACCACCCTCCGTTGGCCGCCGTCGATCACGACCACGGAGACCGACGCCGTGTCCACCACGATCCGCTGGAAGTCATCCAGCGGCGTCCCGAGCAAGTGGGCGAGGACGATGCGAACGATGTCCCCGTGGGAGGCGATGGCGATACGGCCGCGGGGATGTTTCCGCGCGATCCGGTCGACCGCGGCGACGGCGCGCGTCTGGGCCTCGACGAAACCCTCCCCGCTGGGGAACCGGAACCGGGAGGGCTCCGTCTGCACGACCCGCCAGAGCTTGGTCCGGCGCACCTGAGGAAGCGTCCGACCGGTCCACGCCCCCGTGTCCATCTCGATCAGGTCGGGGGCGGATGAGACGCGCAGTCGTTTGGCAGCGGCCAGCGGCTCCACGGTCTGGGTGCATCGGTCGAGGGGGCTCGAATAGACCGCGGTGAGTCGCACCGAGGCGAACCGCTCGGCGAGCTTCGCGGCCTGGGCCCGCCCGCGGTCGTCGAGGTCGATGCCCAGGGTCTGTCCGTAGAGGACGCGGCCGGTCTGGGCGGTCAGGGCGTGCCGGATCAGGAAGAGGGTGGCCATCAGCAGGCGTCAGCCTACGGGGCGTCGGCCGAGGGGGTGTCGGTTCGCGCGGCCTCGGCGACGGGCAGTCGAACGACGAACGTCGACCCGGCCGACAGCTCGCTCTGCACGGTCACCTCACCGCCGTGGTTCTCCGCGACGTGGCGCACGATGGCGAGTCCGAGACCGGTGCCACCCGTCTCGCGGGAGCGCGCGCGATCCACGCGGTAGAACCGCTCGAAGACGCGAGACAGATCGCGCTGCGGGATGCCCATCCCGGTGTCGGCGACCTGCAGGACGACCTGCCCGTCCTCCGCCGAGACCGATACGTCGACGCGACCGCCGGACGGCGTGTAACGAACGGCGTTGTCGATCAGGTTGCGGACGAGGAGCGCGAGGTCCCGACCCGAGCCTGCGACCGAGGGCACGCCCTGCGTGTGGAGCTCGATGGCGAGCCCGGCCTCCTGCGCCATCTCCTCCAGTCGCTCCAGCTCGTCGGCCGCCACGATGTCCAGCCGGACGCGCTCGGCCAGATCGCTCCCGCTCTCGAGCCGCGAGAGATCGAGCAGATCGGACACGATCCGCGACAGGCGCATCGCTTCGCGCTCAAGCTGCTCCGTGAAGCGGCGCGCCGCCGGCGGATCGTCGAGCGCGCCATGGCGGAGCGTCTCCGCCGCGGCGCGGATCGACGCCGCAGGCGTCTTGAGCTCGTGGGAGGCGTTCGCGACGAAGTCCCGGCGGACCGCGTCCAGCCGCCGGGCCTCGGTGACGTCACGGACCACCAGCAGCACCGACCCGTCGTCGACGGGGATCGCTGTGGCGCGGAGCCAGCGAGCGGGAGCTCCCGTGTCGGCCTCGGTTCGCGTGGTCGAGCGCGACGCCGCCGCCTGCTTCGCGACGCGCTGTAGATCCAAGGGCAGCAACGCATCCACGCTCTCGGGGGTCGTACCCAGGTGCCGGGCGAGCGCAGCGTTGGCGAAGACGCGACGACCGGTCGGATCGAGCAGGAGGACCCCTTCCTCCATCGAGTCCAAGATCGTGTCGCGAACCAGCCGTTCTTCGCTCGATGACCGCTCGGTCGCCTGGAGCGAACCCCTGGCCTCGAGGATCTCGGCCTCCATCCGCGAGACGCGTTTCCGGCTCCTGGCCCGGACGGCCGCGCTCCCGGCAACCGCCCCGATCGCGGCCGCCCCGGTGACGATCCCGGCGACGAGCAGCGCATCCGCCATCTGGGCGGAGTGTACGAGCGTCTCCCGGCACTTCATCGGCCGTTCACCCAGGCTTCGGTGACCGTTCGGTTTCCGCGGGGATGAACCCCTCGATGGACCCGCGTGGCCCCCGGGCCGCCCTCCGGCCGTTCACCGTGCGTTCATCGAAGGGCCCCCGCGGTGTCATGTGAGGTTCCTAGCCTCGAGTCGCGGAAGCCAGAGACCGACGGAGGGAGAAGATCGATGTCGAAGATCCGCAAACTCGCTGGGGCGGTGGCGCTTGCGCTCACGATCGCGCTCGTCGCGGTGGCATGCAGCAGCAGCTCCAGCAGCAGCGGCGGTGCGTCGGGCGGGGGGGACCTTTCCGGCTCGCTCAACATCTCCGGCTCGTCGACCGTGGAGCCGATCACCTCGTTGGTGGCCGAGAACTTCCAGGGTGCCAACCCTGGTGTGGATATCTCCGTCGACGGCCCGGGGACGACCGACGGGTTCGTCCTGTTCTGCAAGGGACAGACCGATATCAGCGACGCATCCCGGCAGATCTCGGACGACGAGAAGAAGGCGTGCGCCGACGGTGGGGTCCACTATGTCGAGCTGGCGATCGGGCGCGACGCCCTGACCGTGGTCGGCAATCCGTCGAACCCGCTGACCTGCCTTTCCTTGGCCGACCTGTACTCGCTCTTCAGCAGCGAGGCGAAGGGGTTCACGAGCTGGTCCGACGCGAACGCACTGGACAAGTCGCTCGGCGGCAAGGGGACCTTCCCCGATGAACCGCTCACGATCGTGGCTCCCGGCACCGAGTCGGGGACCTACGGCTCATTCATCGATCTCGCGATCAAGAGCATCGCCGACGATCGCAACAAGCCGGACGACACGCTGCGTCCGGACTACCAGTCCTCGGCGGACGACAACGTGATCATCAACAACGCGGAAGGGACGGAGGGTGCGCTGGGATTCGTCGGTTTCGCGTACGCGCAGAACGCGGGCGGCCAGGTGAAGGAGTTCGAGGTCGACGGCGAGGACGGCTGCGTGGCCCCGAGCGCGGCCGCCGTCAACGACGGGACCTATCCCCTCGGTCGCACGCTGTACATCTACGTCAACACGGACAAGCTCGCCTCCAACCCCGCGCTCAAGCCGTTCGTCGACTACTACCTGAGCGACGAGGGGATCTCCGCGGTGACGCAGGTCCAGTACATCGCGATACCGACGGAAGAGCTGCAGACGTCGAGGAGCACGTGGCAGACGACGGAGTCGTCGGCGTCGCCGTCGGCCTGAGGATCGACCGGTGGCTGGGATCGGACCGAAGGTCCGAATCCCAGCACCGCCCGTCCGGGGTAGATTCCGGCCAGCAGAGTCCCCAGAGATAGGAGACCCGGGTCGATGGCCCAAGCGGTGATCTCGACCCCGATCACGGCTGAGGTGCTGCGCGGCAACCCGGCGCGCCTCCGCCGCGAGCGGCGGATGCGCGCCCTCTTCTTCTCGGCTGCGCTGCTCTCCGTGTTGATCAGCATCGCCATCGTGCTGAGCCTGTTGGGAGGCACGATCGATTTCCTGCGGAAGGTCGACCTGTCGACGCTGTGGTCCGACGGTTGGCTCCCGCGCAACAACCTCTTCGACATCAAGACCATCGTCGCGGGGACGCTGATCGTGGCGCTCATCGCGATGGTCGTGGCGGCGCCGCTGGGTTTGGGCGCCGCTCTGTACCTCTCGGAGTACGCGACGCCGCGGGCGCGGAGATACCTGAAGCCGATCATCGAGACCCTGGCGAGCATCCCGAGTGTCGTCCTCGGGTACTTCGCGATCCGGGTGATCAGCCCCGAGCTGGTGCAACGGCTCTTCGGGTCGCAGGTCCCGCTCTTCAACATGTTGGCGGCCGGGATCGCGGTCGGGCTGCTCGTGACGCCGCTCGTGGCATCGGTGGCCGAGGACGCGATGCACGCGGTTCCGCATGCGCTCCGCGAAGCATCGTTCGGGCTCGGAGCTCGCCGCCGATCGACCAGCATCCGTGTCGTGTTTCCGGCGGCGGTCTCGGGGATCACCGCCGCGCTCATCTTGGGGGTCTCGCGCGCGATCGGGGAGACGATGATAGTCGCGATCGTCGCCGGGGGGACGGGCGGCTCCCTCTTCACCTTGAACCCACTCAAGGGCGGCCAGACGATGACCGCCGCCATCGCCGCCCTCGCGACCGGGTCGGATCAGGTCCGTGGGACCGACGCCGCCTACCCGAGCCTCTTCTTCGTCGGCCTCTTGTTGTTCGCGCTGACGCTCGGTCTGAACCTGCTGTCGGAGCGATTCGTCCGCCGCGTCCGGAGGCGGTTCTGATGGCGATCACGGGGATCACGGATGCGACGCGCGCCGAGGTGGCGCGGTCGCTCACCGGGAAGCGGCGTGATATCGCTGAGACGCTCTTCAGCCTCGTGCTCCTGCTCACGCTGATCATCGCGCTCGCCGTGCTGATCGTGCTGCTCTTCAACGTGGCGCGCACCGCGGTCCCGTTGCTCGCGCACCAGGGCGGGAGGGTCCTCGGGAACGACTACTCTTCGCTCCCGCAGAACGCCGGGATCAGGTCCGGCCTGATCGGTTCGATCTACTTGATGATCTTCGTGATCCTCCTGGCGGTGCCGCTCGGGATCGGAGCGGCGATCTACATGGAGGAGTACGCACGCGACACCCGGCTCGCGCGCTTCATCAACACGAACATCCGGAACCTTGCGGGTGTGCCGGCGATCGTCTACGGGATCCTCGGGTTCGCCGTCTTCGCTCAGCTGCTCGGCTCCGTCACCGGACCGAAGGTCGCGGGACTGAGCCTCCTCACCGGAGGGCTCACGATCTCCCTGATGGTCCTGCCGATCGTCATCATCACGACGCAGGAGGCTCTCCGCTCCGTGCCCACGAGCATCCGGGAGGGCGGCTTCGGCGTCGGCGCCACGCGGTGGGAGGTGATCCGCAGCCACGTCCTCCCGAACGCGGCACCGGGGATCCTGACCGGGTCGGTCCTGGCGATGGCGCGCGCGCTCGGGGAAACGGCGCCCCTCATCATGGTGGGTGCGGTCACCGGCTTCCTGTCGACGCACGGTGGACCGCTCGCGTCCCTCCGACAGAAGTTCACTGCCCTTCCGACGCTGATCTTCACGTACACCAAGAAGCCGCTGCCCGAGCTTCAAGACCTGGCTGCGGCTGCCATCCTGGTCTTGATCCTGATGATCTTCTTCGTGAACCTCACCGCGATCCTGCTGAGGAACCGCTATGAGCGAAAGTGGTGACCGTATGGACACGACGGACATAGCGAAGGTCGATCCGGCGCCGTCTCAGTCCGAGCCGGGGGAGCTCTCGCTCACCGTGAAAGCGGCACGCGTGAACAAGGAGGAGGAGGCCACGCGCGAGGTCGTCTTCGACGTTCACGATGCCGGTGTCTTCTACGGCGAGTTCCAAGCCCTTCGGGACGTGTCGCTCCCGATCCTCAAGAACCAGATCACGGCGCTGATCGGGCCCTCGGGATGCGGGAAGACCACCTTCATCCGATGCCTGAACCGGATGAACGATCTGATCGAAGGCGCGCGCGTCGACGGGAAGTTCCTCTACCACGGGATCGACCTCTACGACCCCGACGTCGATCCGGTCGAGGTCCGGCGGCACATCGGGATGGTGTTCCAGAAGCCGAACCCCTTCCCCAAGTCGATCTACGACAACATCGCCTTCGGACCGAAGATCGCGGGCATGAAGGTGAACATGGACGACCTGGTCGAGGAGTGTCTTCATCGGGCCGGGCTCTGGGACGAGGTCAAGGGCAAACTGAAGGAATCGGGCCTGGCGCTGTCCGGCGGGCAGCAGCAGCGGCTCTGCATCGCGCGTGCGATCGCCACGAAACCGGACGTGATCTTGATGGATGAGCCGTGCTCGTCCCTCGACCCGATCGCGACGTCGAGGATCGAAGACCTCATGCAGGAGCTCGTCTCCGACTACACGATCGTGATCGTCACCCACAACATGCAGCAGGCGGCGCGCACGTCCGACCGCACGGCCTTCTTCACGGTCGACGTCCAGGAAGATGGGGCGCGCACCGGGACGATCGTGGAGTACGCCGACACCGAGACGCTCTTCACGAACCCGTCGGACGAGCGGACCGAGGCCTACGTCACGGGGAGGTTCGGATGACGCGGGAACCGTTCCACGAGGCGTTGCAGCGGATCGAGTTCGAGCTCCTCGAGCTGGGGGAGCTTGCCGGCTCGGCCGTGCAACGCTCCGTCGAGGCGGTGTCGGAGCGCGACGATGAGAAGGCGATGAAGGTCATCGAAGGCGACGACGCGATCGACGAGCTGTACCTCCGCATCGACAACGGCACCTTGTCGCTGCTGGCCCTCCAGTCGCCGGTCGCCGCCGACCTCCGACTGATCTCCGCGATCCTGCACAGCTGCTTGCACCTCGAGCGGGTCGGCGACCAGGCGGTGAACGTCGCCAAGCTCCATCTCATGACGCGTGATGCGGTTGGCAGCGATGCGATGCGCGGGCAGATCCGCGAGATGGGGGATCTGGTCGTCCAGATGCTGCGCACGGCGATGGAAGCCTTCGCGAAGCGGGACCTCGAGCTCTGTCAGAAGCTGCCCGCGATGGACGATCCGGTGGACCGACTCAACCGCCGGACCCACTTGGAGGCCCTGAAGCTCGCCGATGACCCGAGCGCCCTCGACTGGGGGATGCACATGAACCTGGCCGCGCGGGCACTGGAGCGCGTCGGCGACAACGCGGTCGACATCGCCGAGCAGGTGAACTACCTCGTGACGGGAGAGTTCCGCGAGTTCACTGACGCCTCCCACGAGGTGGAGGCGTGACCGATCCGCAACGCCGGATCCTGCTGGTGGAAGACGAGGAGTCGCTCGCCGAATCGATCCGGTACTCGCTCGAGCAGGACGGGTTCACGGTCACCCTTGCGGCCGATGGGCGGAAGGCGATCGAGCGGTTCCGCAGCGACGACCCCGATCTGGTGATCCTCGACCTCATGCTGCCGGAGCTCTCCGGGCTGGACGTCTGCAGGCTGATCCGGGAGGAGTCCAACGTGCCGATCGTCATGGTGACCGCGAAGGACTCCGAGGCGGACAAGGTGGCGGGCCTCGAGCTGGGCGCCGACGACTACGTCACCAAGCCCTTCTCGATCCGCGAGCTCGTCTCGCGCGTCCGCGCGCATCTCCGGCGGGCACGGATGCAGGCCCCGGCGGCGGCCGAGGAGATGCTCAACGGCGGCCCGATCGTGATGGATGTCGCGAAGCACGAGGTGCGGGTCGGCGAGGGATTGGTGGCCTTCCCTCCGAAGGAGTTCGAGCTGCTCGAAGCGTTCCTCCGGCGCCGCGGACGCCTGTTGACCCGTGAGTTCCTGATCGAGGAGATCTGGGGTCACGACTACGTGGGGGACACGAAGACCCTCGACGTCCACGTGAAGCGGATCCGCCAGAAGATCGAACCCGACCCGCACGACCCCGAGCTGCTGCTCACGGTGCGGGGGCTCGGCTATAAGTTCGTGGGCTAACGGGGGAAGACCCGAACCGGTGCGACGGGTAGCATCGGTGCGATGGAGGCGCTCCCCATCCCCACCTCCCCAGCGGAGCCTGCCACTCGGTACCTCAACCGGGAGCTGTCCTGGCTGGACTTCAACGAGCGCGTCCTCGCCCTAGCCGAGGACGTCGAGCGGCCGATCCTGGCGAGGGTGAAGTTCGTCGCGATCTGTTCGCAGAGCCTCGACGAGTTCTTCCAGGTCCGGGTCTCCGGTCTGCTGGAACAGGTGGAGGCGGGGGTCATCGCCACGACCCCGGACGGGATGCGGCCCGAGGAGCAGCTCGCGGAGATCCGGAGCCGGGTCATGGCGACCTCCGCCCGCATCGAGCGGCTCTTCTCGGACGAGCTCCGGCCGGCGCTCGACAAGGAGGGGATCCGCCTGGTCGACACCGCGGATCTCACCGACGAGGATCGCGCGTGGTCCACGGACTCGTTCGCCGAGCGCATCTTCCCGGTCCTGACGCCACTCGCGGTCGACCCCGCGCACCCGTTCCCTTACATCTCGAGCCTCTCGCTGAACCTGGCCGTGTTGGTGCGCGACCCCGTCACCGGGGTTCGACGGTTCGCGCGGCTCAAGATGCCGCCGCTGCTGCCTCGGTTCTTCCCGCTGCCCGACGGGGAACGGTTCATCCCGATCGAGCAAGTGGTGGCGGCGCATCTCGACCGCTTGTTCCCCGGGATGGAGATCGTGACGCATCACGTTTTCCGGGTGACCCGCGACGCGGACCTGGACGTCGAGGAGGACGAAGCCGAGGACCTCTTGGCGGCCGTCGAGTCGGTCCTTTCCCGCAGGCGGCGGGGAGCCACGAGCGTTCGCTTGGAGATCGAGCGGTCGATGACCGACGAGGTCCGCTCGCTGCTGATGCGCGAGCTGGATCTGGAGGAGGATCAGATCTACGAGACCGATGGACCCCTCGATCTGGGGGCGCTCTGGGGATTCGTCGCACTCGACCGGCCGGAGCTCAAGGAGGCGCCCTGGACGCCGGTCACGCCCTCCCGGCTGTCGTCGGAGGACGGACCGCCCGACGTCTTCCGGGTCCTCCGCGAGGGCGGGGACATCCTGGTGCACCACCCGTACGACTCGTTCTCGTCCTCGGTCGAGGTCTTCGTGTCGGAAGCCGCAAGCGATCCGGACGTGATGGCGATCAAACAGACGCTGTACCGCACCTCGGCGGACACCCCGATCGTTCGAGCGCTGATCCGCGCGGCGGAGGCCGGCAAGCAGGTGGTGGCGCTCGTCGAGCTGCAAGCGCGGTTCGACGAGCAGGCGAACATCACATGGGCGAGGACGCTCGAGCAGGCGGGGGTTCATGTGGTGTACGGCGTGGTGGGGCTGAAGACGCATGCGAAGGTGTGTCTGGTCGTGCGCCGGGAGGGGACGGGCATCCGTCGCTACGCGCACCTCGGCACGGGCAACTACAACTCCGACACGGCCCGGGTCTACGAGGACCTCGGCCTGCTGACGGCCGACCAGCAGCTCGGGAACGATGTCGCGGACCTGTTCAACCTCCTGACGGGCTACAGCCGCCAGCGGGGCTACGGACGGTTGCTCGTCGCGCCGATCGCGCTGCGGTCGCAGGTCATCGAGATGATCCGGCAACAGCAGGCCGTCGGCGAAGCGGGGCGGATCGCCCTCAAGCTCAACTCGCTGGTCGACCCGCAGACGATCGACGCGTTGTACGAGGCGTCGTCGGCCGGCGTCCGGATCGACCTGGCGGTGCGCGGGATCTGCTGCCTCCGGCCGAAGGTGCCCGGCTTGTCCGAGACGATCCGGGTGCGGTCGATCGTGGGCCGGTTCCTCGAGCATTCCCGGATCTACCGGTTCGGCGAGCCGGAGCGCGGAGGCCGGTACTACATCAGCTCGGCGGACCTGATGCCGCGCAACCTCGACCGCAGGGTCGAAGCGGCCGTCCCCGTCGACGACCCGGCGCTCCGCGAACGGTTGGACGAGATCATCGAGGTCACGTTCGCCGACGACGTGCTGTCGTGGGAGCTGAACGCCGACGGCAGCTGGTCGAAGGTGCCGACCGAGCAGGGCGTCGACGTCCAGGAGACGATGATGACGCTCGCGATCGCGAGGGCCCGAGAACGTCGATGACGATGCGCGTCGCGAGACCGGGGGCTCCGTCGCACCTGCGGGTGGCGGGTGATCCCGCAACGATCGTCACTACGGCGCTGGTCGGCGCGGTCGAACGGTTGATGCTGCACGATGCGGAGATCCGCCGCGGGACCGACGATCCGGAGGCGATCCACGATGCGCGCGTCGCCGTCCGCCAGATCCGGTCGCACGCGGCGTCCCTGTCCACCGTGCTCGACGTTGATGCGTTCGCGTCAGAGGTCGAGCAACTCGGCACCTTCGCGCGAGCGCTGGGAGAGGTCCGGGACCTGGACGTCTTCCTCGATGACCTCGCCGCGGAGACGGCGAACGTGCCCGAGGCGATCCGCGCGGATGCCGCGCGGATCGCCTCGTCGGTCGCCCTCGAGCGCGGGGTCGCGTTCGAGCGACTCCGCGCTTCGATGGACGCGGCGAAGCACGCGCACCTGCTGATGACGCTGATGTCGATCGCCGTCGATCCTCCGCTGCTGCAACCACCGCAGGCCCCCGACCCCGCCGTGGTGATGTCCTCGGTCTGGAAGGCGCTCGCCCGCCGGGCCGGTGCCGCCAGCGGGTCGTCCCCCGACCCGGTCCTGCACGCCCTGCGGATCCGCGCGAAAAGGGTGCGCTACGCGGCCGAGGCGCTCGCGCCGTTCGTCGGCGACCGCGCCTCCGCCTTCGCCAGGTCCGCGGCGCGCCTCCAGGATGTGCTCGGCCGGCATCAGGATTCGGTGATGGCGATCGACAAGCTCTCCGCCGTCGCCGCGACGGATCCGGATCTCGCGTTCGTCGCGGGTTGGCTCGCCGCCGGCCGCGAGCGCGTCCGGCTCGAGACCCGCGCCGCGTGGCGGGACGCCTGGCGATCGCTCGCGAAGAAGAAGCGGCGGTTCTGGTGAGCTTCGACGTCATCCGTGCGGCGGGTGGCGTGATCTTCCGCCGTCGGAACGGGATCCTCCAGACGGTGATCGTCCACCGGCCCCGCTACGACGACCTCACGCTGCCGAAGGGGAAGGCCCACGACGGGGAGTCGATCGAGGCCACGGCGCTGCGGGAGATCCATGAGGAGACCGGGGTGACGGGCGAGCTCGGACCCGAGCTCCAGAGCGTGCGCTACACCGACCCCCTCGGCCGTCCGAAGACGGTGCGGTACTGGTTGGTCAGGGCCGACGAGGTCGAGGACTTCCGGCCCGATCGTGAGGTCGATGCTCTCGTCTGGGCCGCGGTGGACGAGGCTCCCGACACCCTCACGAACGAGCGTGACCGAGCGGTGCTGGCCGAGGCGGCGCGGCTCACCCAGCCGGTCTACCTGCTTCGCCACGGGAAGGCGGGCTCTCGCGCGGAGTGGAAGGGGGACGATCGTCTCCGGCCGCTCTCCGTGAAGGGGAGGCGCCAGGCGAGCGGGCTGGTGGCGGCGTTCCGGGGGCGCCCGGTCGACCGCATCCTGTCGAGTCCGGTGGATCGATGCGTGCAGACGGTGGAACCGCTCGCGAAGGAACGTGGTCTGGAGATCGAGGAGGTGCCGTGGCTCTTCGAGGGGACCGACGGGTCCGTCGTCCTGGAGACGATCCGCTCCCTCCCCGGTCCCGCGGTCCTCTCGATGCACGGCGACGTGATCCCGAAGGTCGTGCTCTCCCTCGTCGAGGATGGGGTGCCGGTGGACGGACCGATGGTCTGGAAGAAGGGATCCACCTGGGTGCTGGAGCGCGACGTCGGCTTCCCGTCAGGGCTGCGCTACCAGCCGCCGCCGCGCGACCGCGCCGGATAGGCTCCGGGCGTGCGCGTCGCTGTCTTCGATCTCGGCAGCACCTCGTTCCAGCTCCTCGTCGGCGACGTCGAGGCCGACGGCGGCCTGACCCCGGTGCTGCGGGACCGCGTCGTCCTGAACTTGGGCGCCGAGGTCGCGGCCACCGGCAGCGTGCCGCCCGGCGCGCTGGATCGCGCGTCCCAGGTCGTCCGTCGCTTCCGCGACCTGGTCGATCGGGCGGCCGTCGACGAGGTGATCCCGGTGGCGACCGCGGCGTTCCGCGAAGCGGCCAACCGGCCCGAGCTCGCATCCACGATCGAGGCGGCGATCGGCACGCCGCTTCGGATCCTCTCGGGCGACCTGGAGGCGCGCGCGACCGTCGCCGGCATCCGCGCGAGCGTCACGATCGCGGCCGACCCGTGGATCGCGATCGACCTCGGCGGTGGGAGCCTCGAGGTTGCCCTCGTCGAGGCCGGACGCGTCCGATGGACCGAGACCTTCCCGCTCGGTGCCGCGTGGATCACGACCACCCTCGTGCGGACCGACCCGATGTCGAGGGGCGACCGGCGCGCGATCAAGGCCGAGGTCAAGGAGCTGCTCACGCCGGCGCGCGAGCGCGGCGGCGCGCCCGACGGCACCCTCTGCATCGCCGCTGGGGGGACGGCGGGAGCGCTCGCTCGTCTGCTGGCGGCCGAGCGATGGCCCTCGCCCCCCGCGTCGCTGAACCAGTTCGAGCTGCGGCTCGATGCGCTCGAGGACCTCGCGCGCGAGCTGGCCGACCTCGACCAGTCCGAACGCCTCGCCCTTCCGGGGATCGACGAGCGACGCGCCGAGCTGCTGCCGGCCGGCGCCGTGGTGCTCGCGACGGCGCTCGGCGTGTTCGGCGCCGATGGCGCCGTCCACTCCGAGTGGGGCCTCCGGGAAGGCGTGATCCTCGACGAGATCGGCGCCTCAGCGCCGGCCTCCCCGGGCGACGTCCGCGAAGCGGCCGTCGCCCGGCTCGCCCGGCGCTGGGGCGCCGCCGGTGAGCATCCGGGCACCGTGCGCGGGCACGCCCTGGAGCTTTTCGACGAGACGGAGGAGCTGCACGGCCTGGGGGATCATGAGCGAGAGCTGCTGGCGTACGCCGCTCGTCTGCACGACATCGGCGTGCGGATCTCGCCCGACAAGAGCCATCGCCACGGCGCCTACCTGGTCGAGTACGGCGGGCTCCGAGGGTTCTCCCCCCAGGAGGTCGCGATGATGGCCTCGATGATCCGGTTCCACCGTGGCGCCGGCTGGCCGAAGCCGTCGTACGGCCCGTTCGCGGGCCTGGATCAGGACGAACGAGCTGCCTGTCAGGTGCTCACCGGGATCCTCCGGATCGCCCACGGTCTCGGTCGGGCGGATGAGTCCGACGTGGTCGAGATCGGC
>DATAEV010000120.1:0-2399 GCA_036257875.1 Actinomycetota bacterium
CCCTCCTGTCGGGGCGGTCGACGGCCTCGGTCTCCGTCGAGGCCGTCGGCGACGGATCCACCGCGGCGGCGTCCGCTCCGGACGCCGCCCTCGCGACGGGCGCTCCCGCATGACCGGCATCGACTGGGTGCTCCTGATCGGTCGGGTGATCGTCGTCTTCGTCGCGCTCCTCCTGTCGGTGCTCCTCTACATCTGGATGGAGCGGAAGGTCATCGCCGACTTCCAGACGCGGACCGGCCCGATGCGGGCCGGTCCGCGCGGCGTCCTGGTCACGTTCGCCGACGGTCTGAAGTTGTTCTTCAAGGAGTCGATCCTCCCCACCAACGCCGACCGTCCCGTCTACCTGCTGGCGCCGATCCTCGCGACGATCCCCGCGTTCTTGGCGTTCTCGGTGATCCCGTTCGGCGCGCCGATCACGATCTTCGGCCGTACGGTTCCCCTGCAGCTCGCCGATCTCAACATCGGTGTGCTCTGGGTGCTCGCGATGACCTCGATCGGCGTGTACGCGGTGGTCCTCGCCGGGTGGTCGAGCGGTTCGAACTATCCGCTGCTCGGCGCGGTGCGCTCGACGGCCCAGATGGTCAGCTACGAGGTCGCGATGTCGCTCGCGCTGGTCGCCGTGATCATGTTCAGCGGCCACCTGAAGATGTCGGAGATCGTGGCGCAGCAGGACAAGGTCTGGAACGTGATCCCGCAGTTCCCGGCGTTCGTCCTATACCTGATCTGCGCGCTCGCGGAGGTCAACCGGCCCCCGTTCGACCTCGCCGAGGCGGAGTCGGAGCTCGTCGCCGGGTTCCACACGGAGTACTCCGGGATCAGGTTCGCGCTGTTCTACCTGGGCGAGTACGTCAACACGGTCACCGTCTCGGCGATCGCCGTGACGCTCTTCCTTGGTGGGTGGCGCGGCTGGTGGCCCTTCCACGGCGCGGCGGCGTGGGTCGGCCCGGTCCTGTGGTTCGTGCTCAAGGTCACCGCCGTGATCTACGTCTACATCCTGGTCCGCGGCACCCTGCCGCGCATGCGCTACGACCGGCTCATGAACTTCGGTTGGAAGTGCCTGATCCCGTTCGGGCTGTTCTGGGTGCTCGCGACGGGCGCGATCGTTGTCCTGCCCGATCGCTACGGGCACCGGCGAGGTGCCTTCATCGCGATCGGGCTCATCGTCGCGGTCTGGCTCGTGATGAGCCTGGTGAAGCAGGCGCTGGACGCGCCGCGCGCGGCGCCGGCGGAGGAGCTGGCGACATGAGCGGAACGCCTCCGACCCCCGAAGACCGGCCGGTCGCCGCCTGGTGGGCGATCGTGAAGGGGATGGGCACCGTCTTCAAGCAGACGTTCCGCCCGGACAACACGGAGCAATACCCGAAGGAGATCGCGCCGCCGCCGGAACGCGCGCACACCGGGCGGCATCGACTGAACCGCCATGAGAACGGGCTGGAGAAGTGCATCGGCTGTGAGCTCTGCGCGTACGCGTGCCCCGCGGACGCGATCTGGGTCGAGGGGGAGGACAACGACCCCGACGAGCCGGTGAGTCCGGGAGAGCGGTACGCGAAGGACTACCAGATCAACTACTTGCGCTGCATCATGTGCGGCCTCTGCGTCGAGGCCTGCCCGACGCGAGCCTTGACGCTCACGAGCTATTACGAGATGGCCTTCACGTCGCGTGAGGACGCGATCTGGACGAAGGAGCAGCTGTTGGAGCCCCCACCCCCGCTCGGGACCGACCCCGTCACCCGGGAGGGGCGCTGATGCCGCTCGACAACGTGGTCTTCTGGGTGTTCGCACCGATCTCGGTCGTGAGCGCGATCGGGATGTTGCTGGTCCGCAACGCGGTCCACGCGGCGCTGTTCCTGATCGTCAACTTCTTCTGTCTCGCCGTGTTCTTCCTCCTGCTCGACGCGCCGTTCCTGTTCGCGGTGCAGATCGTGGTGTACGCGGGGGCCATCATGGTGCTGTTCCTGTTCGTGATCATGCTGCTGGGCGTCGACAGCGGCGTTCCGGTCCGCGAACGGCTGGTCGTGCAGCGCCCGCTCGCATTCATCTTCGGTGCCGCCTTCGTCGTGGAGCTGTTCCTGGCGATCCGCGCGGGCGTCGGCTTCTCGACGAAGGCCCCCGACGTGTTCACGGCGAACGAGGGCGGCAACACGCAGGCGGTCGCCAAGGTTCTGTTCACGCAGTACTTCTTCCCGTTCGAAGTCACCTCGGTCCTGCTCCTCGTCGCTGCGGTCGCGGCGATGGTCCTGGCGCACCGGAAGGCTCGCACCGTCACCCAGGCGGAGATCGATGCCGCAGCCGCATCGGCGGATGCCGACGAGCTGCCGGTCTACGGCGCGGGGGCGACACCGTGAGGACGCCGGTCGCGTACTACCTGATGCTCTCGGGGATCCTGTTCATGCTCGGCA
>DATAEV010000124.1:0-4240 GCA_036257875.1 Actinomycetota bacterium
GAGCTGACCTTCCAGGGAGCGGGATGTTCCATCTCGCAAAGCTCCGCGTCGATGATGACCGAGGCCGCCGCGGGCAAGACCGTGGACCAGACGCTCGAGCTCGCCGGGCGCTTCCGCGGGATGATGGCCGGCGAGGTCGAACCCGATGACGACCGTTTCGGCGATCTGGTCGCGCTGAAGGGCGTCGTCAAGTATCCGATCCGGATCAAGTGCGCCGTGCTCGCCTGGGACGTCTTGCAGGAGGCGCTCCAGGACGCGGGTGAGGCGACCGGCGCCCAGCCGCACGCCGTCGGCTGAGCGTTCACGGTTCGACGCGGCTTCGCCGGGCGCGCGGGTGGGGCTCCGCGGTCGCCCGTACGATGAGCCGATGCGCGTGGTCTTCAGCGAGGACGGCCGTGACTTCCAACGCCGTGACTGGACGGATCTGGCTCGCGTCGACCCCGCCGGGACGATCTTCCATCGACCTGCCTTCTTGAAGCTCTACTGGGAAGAGTTCGGTGAGACCCCCGACCACCTGTTGCTTGCGTTCGCGGAGGAGGAGGACGGCCGCCAGGTCGCGGCCGTCGCCTTCGAGCGGATGGACGACACGCTTCGGTTCCTCGGTGGAACCGAGGTGACCGACTACATGGGCCCGGTCGGCGACCCTCCGATGCAGGAGCAGGTCGCGAAGGAGCTGTGGGCGGCACTCGTTCGCCGCGACGATTGGCGCTCCGCCGACCTGCGCGGCCTCGCGGAGGACCGAGCGTGGCTCGGTCTCCTGCGTGAGGCGGCCAAGGCCGAGGGACTCGTCGTGCGAGAGGACGAGGACCAGAACGGGATCGCTCCGTTCATCGCGCTCCCGTCCACCTGGGAGGGGTACCTCGGGTCGCTGCCCGCCAAGCTCCGTCACGAGATCCGGCGGAAAGCCAAGAAACTCGAAGCCGAAGCCGGTCCGTTCCGGATCATCGTTGCGGACCAAGGATCGCTCGAGCCGCTGCTCGATCGATTCGTCGATCTCCATCGGATGAGCGAGGGCCCCAAGGGCGTGTTCATGGTGCCCGGGATGGAGATCTTCTTCCGCCGTCTGGCGTCGACGTTCCTGCCCGAGCACGTCTTCCGGCTGACCTTCATCGAGGTCGGGGGCGAGCTGGCAGCGGGCACGATCGGATTCGTGTGCGACGGGACGTCGTACCTGTACAACTCGGCGTTCGATCGCGCCTGGGGCTCGCTCGCGCCGGGGATGGTGCTCGTGGCCGAAGACATCCGCCTCGCGATCGACGAGGGATGCACGGTCTTCGATCTGCTGAAGGGCGATTACGCGTACAAGTATCGGTTCGGTGCGGTGCCGAGGCGCGTGCGCCGGCTGACGGTCGATCGTCCCTGAGCTACGGGTAGGCGCGGATCGTCCGGATGATCAGATCGGCCGTGTTCGCGTCCCCGCCCAACACGACGTTGCCGGAAGCGAGGACCTCGTCAGGGTCCAGGCGCTTGCCCGTGACCAGGGCGAATTGGGGCGCGCGGCCGACGATCGACGCGTCCGGCTTCCGTTCGGGATCGGGAACCTCACCGATCCCGAGAGCCTGATGCCAGGAGCCCTCACCGGGGCCTTCGACGTCGATCTGAACGCTCTGCCCCGAGAGGTCGTGTCCCGCTTGGCTCAGCGCCCACGGCAGCATGCGGACGGCCAGGTCGATCGTCAGATAGACCGGCCAATGCTGCCACCCGGTCTGCCAGCCGCTCCCGACCCCGTTCGTCGCGCGCATGTCTTCGCCGTGCAGGAACCACTCGATCACGCGGGACTGCACGAGGTACCGAGCCGCGATGTCTCCGGCGATCCACGGGAACCGAGCGTTCCGCCAGTCGTCATCGTCGAGCTTGCCGGCGTAGACGAGGAACGATTCCGCGGCAGCGCCCCAGGTATCGAGGATCATCCGTGTCTCGAGCCCGGAGCGGCGGTTGACGGTCCAGGCGTTCCACCCGTCGACGGTGAAGGGCTCCTCGCCGAGCTGATTGCGGTACTCCTCGAGCTCTTCGGCCGGCTCACGTGCCATCAGCTGTGCGGCCGCGGTGTCCGCGGCCATCAGGTGAGCCATCACGTCACGGTTCCACCAGCCGGGGTCCGCGCTGGGCTGTTCCCAGGAGTCGGGCTCCGCGAACTGGATCATCCGACCCAGGCGCTGCCGCTCGGCATGCGCGATGCCCAGCAGCTCTTCTCGATCGATCGCCACCAGTGCGCAACCTCCTGCAAGCCGCCGTCCCGACCGGCAGACGGGCCGAACTCGCGCGAAGTGTACAGTCGCGCGATGCGCGTCCTGGTCTGCCCGGACAAGTTCCGAGGGACCATCAGCGCCCCGCGAGCGGCCGAAGCGATCGCGCGTGGGTGGGCGCGGGCCAGGCCCGATGACCACGTTCGTTCGGTGCCGCTGGCGGACGGCGGCGAAGGGACGCTCGACGTCCTCGTTCCCGATGTCGGCCCTTCGCTCGCGCGATCCCGCCGCGTCGCTCGCAGCGTGACCGGACCGGATGGCGACCCGGTCGATGCGCACGCGGGCGTGCGAGGCGGCACCGGTGTCGTCGAGATGGCGCGCGCGTCCGGGCTCCAGCTGTTGACGCCGGCGCGCCGAGACCCCTGTCGAACGACGACCCGCGGCACCGGTGAGTTGATGGCAGCGTTGCTCGACGAGGGCATCGATCGGCTGCTGGTCGGGCTCGGAGGATCGGCGACCAACGATGGCGGATCGGGGATGGCGCGCGCCCTCGGGATCCGGTTCCTCGATGCAGCGGGCGAAGCGATCCGCGAAGGGGGAGCGGCGTTGCTCGGGTTGGCGCGGATCGATGCCCGAGGCATCGATCCGCGCCTGGCGGCGGTGGACTGCGTTGGGTTGACCGACGTCGACAACCCGCTCTGTGGGCCGACGGGCGCGAGCGCCACGTTCGGCCCACAGAAGGGCGCATCGCCCGAGGACGTCTGGGACCTCGATCACGCGCTCGGGCATCTCGCTGCCGTCGCCTATCGAGATCTCGGTCTCGACCTGCAGCACGAGCCGGGTGCGGGGGCGGCCGGCGGTCTGGGGTTCGGACTGCTCGCGTTCTGCGGTGCATCGCTGCGATCTGGGGTCGAGGCGGTGATGGAGGCGGTCGGCTTCGACGACGAGCTCCGGGAGGCGGATCTGGTCATCACGGGCGAGGGAACCTTCGACGAGCAGTCGCTGCGCGGGAAGGTGCCAGCCGGTGTGATGCGTGCGGCGGAGCTGCGGCGCGTCCCGGTCATCATCGTCTGCGGTGCGGCACAGGTCCACCCCGAGGGGATCGCCGTGCGATCGCTCGTCGATCGGGTGGGGCCCGATCGTGCGCTCGCCGATACGCGCCGGTCGGTCGAGCTGGTTGCTGAGGAGCTCGCGCGAGGCGTCACCCCATGAGCGACGCGGCCGGTCGTTTCTCGGAGGCCGCGGTCGCCGCCGGGCTCGCCCCGGATGTCCGGCGCTTCCCCGAGGGCACGCGGACGGCCGAGGATGCCGCCCGCGCGATCGGGTGTGACGTCGGTCAGATCGTGAAGTCGTTGGTGTTCCTCGCCGGGGACGAGCCGGTGCTCGTTCTGACATCCGGGAGGAACCGGGTCGACACGGCCAAGCTGGCAGCGCTGTGCGGCGCCTCCGACGCTCGCAAGGCGACGGCCGATGAGGTGCGCGCGGCGACGGGCTACGCGATCGGCGGCACACCACCGTTCGGCCACCCGGCGCGGCTCCGGTGCTTCGGGGACCCTGACCTGGTTGCTTTCGATATCGTTTGGGCCGCAGCCGGAACGCCCGATTCGGTCTTCGCGATCGATCCCGATGAACTGATGCGGCTCGCCGGCGCCCGGGTCGCGCCGTTCGCGGAAACCCGACCGGGCGGGTAGGGTTCGCGCGCGTCCACGGGTACACTGGTCCACGTCCGAGAAGGCCACGCCGAGACATCGCGGAGGATCGATGCTGACGCTCACACCGGCAGCCGCCGGCAAGGTGAAGGAGCTCCTCGTCGAGGAAGGCCGTGCCGACATCGCCTTGCGCGTCGCGGTGCAGCCGGGCGGATGTTCGGGTCTCCGTTACGCGATGTACCTGGATGATCAGGTCACCGACAAGGACGCGAGCGAAGAGCAGCACGGCGTCCGCATCGTGATCGACAAGCTCTCGGTTCCCTATCTCTCACAGGCGACGGTCGACTTCATCGACTCGCTCGAGCAGACGGGTTTCACGATCGACAATCCGGCCGCGCAGGGCGG
>DATAEV010000140.1:0-22839 GCA_036257875.1 Actinomycetota bacterium
CTCCGCCAGTCGCTTCGCGCGTTCGAGGACGAGCTCGGTGACCTGGATGTGTTGGTCGGTCGGCTTGTCGAACGTCGAGTAGACGACCTCGGCGGCCTGGACCGTGCGCTGCCAGTCCGTGACCTCCTCGGGTCGTTCGTCAACGAGCAGCACGATCACGTGCGTCTCGGGGTTCGAGTGGATGATGCCGTTCGCGATCTGCTTGAGGATAGTGGTCTTGCCCGCCTTCGGCGGGGACACGACCATCCCGCGCTGACCCTTGCCGATCGGCACGATCATATCGATGATCCGTTCGGTGATCGCGAGCGGACCACTCTCGAGACGGAATCGCTCGTCCGGGAACAGCGGTGTGAGCTTGTCGAACTGCGGTCGCGCGACGGCCCTCTCCGGGTCCATCTCGTTGACCGCTTCGACCGACAGCAACGCGGGGTACTTCTCGTTGTTCTTCGGTTCGCGGATCTTGCCCGTCACGGTGTCGCCCTTGCGGAGCTGGTGCCGGCGCACGTAGGACAAGGACACGTAGACGTCCTCCTGGCCCGGCAGATAGCCGGAGGTCCGGAGGAAGCCATATCCCTCCGGGAGGATGTCCAAGATCCCGGTCCGGGTGGGAGCGGTCTTGAGCTCCTCCGCCCGATCCTGTTCGTCGCGGACCTTCCGCTCCTCTCGCGAACGACGGCGCTCCTCACGGGAAGGCCGGCGGCGGCGATCCCGCTCGCCGACGTCCGAGGGACCTTGCCCCACGGGACGTGGGGCGCCCTGACGCTCACCCCGGTCGTTGCGGTCGTTGCGGTCGTTGCGGTCGTTGCGCCCGCCACGATCTTCGCGCTCGTTCCCCGCGCTCGGTTCCGGCGCGTCATCGTCGCCGTTCGCCGCATCGCGAACGGCGTCGCGGCCTTCCGCGGGCGTCTCGTCGACCGATGTCGATGAGGCCGTGGTCCCCGCGGCCTCATCGCCGTTGCGGGTCGAACCCTCTCCATTCGTCGAGGCGGCGACGATCGCGTCGATCAGTCCTGCCTTCCGTAGCTTCTGCGTGCCCTCGACGCCCAGCGTTTGGGCGATCTGCTGCAGCTCCGGCAGGAGCTTGCCTTCGAGGGCGGTTCGTTCGGTCGTTGTGTCCATCAGGTGGATGCCTCTCCCTCCAGCTGGTGCTGGAGCTTCTCCCAATCGGCCTGGAACCGCTCCATGCCGAGATCGGTCAATGGGTGCTTCACGAGCTTCGTGAAGACCTCGTACGGCATCGTGGCGATATCGGCGCCGGCATGCGCCGACTCCACCACGTGCATCGGGTGTCGGAGCGATGCGGCCAGGACCTTGGTCTCGTAGCCCTGCACAGCATAGATGTCGCAGATCGAATGCAACAGCGCCATCCCGTCGCTCGCAACGTCGTCGAGCCGCCCGAGGAAGGGCGACACGATGTACGCTCCGGCCTCCGCGGCCAAGATGGCCTGCGCCGCCGAGAAGACGAGGGTCACGTTGATGCGCATGCCCTCGCTCACGAGTCGCGTACCGGCCTCCAGGCCGTCGGGGGTCATCGGAACCTTCACGATGGCGTTCGGACCCATCGCGGCGAGCGTCCGGCCCTGCGCCACCATCCCATCGGCCTCGGGTGCGGTCACCTCGAGCGAGACGTCACCGGCAACCTCCTCGAGGATCTGGCGCCAGACCTTGTCGGGTTCCGCGGCCTCCCTCTGGAGCAGCGACGGGTTGGTGGTCACCCCACCGAGCACGCCCCAGCGGTTGATCTCGCGGATCTCCTCGATGCTTGCGGTATCGAGGAAGAGTTTCATGCTGTCTTCCCCTCCTTCGGGTTCGTTCGCGGTTCATTCCTTCCGGCGACGCCGGTCGCGTGGCCGTCGAGCGGCCCCGCCGCGCGGGCGGTGGCTCGCTCCATGACCAGGTCGATCACCGCGGCGATCGACTGATCGAAGCTGTAGTTCGGGATCACGGGCACGCCGTGCGCGAGCGCCTGGCTCTTCACGTACCGCTGCAGCCGGCGGATCCCCTCGAACCCTTCGACGTATCGGGTCGCAGGTCGTGAGGCGACCGCGTCTTCTCGGGCGGCGAAATGCGACCGGTGGCGATCTTCGTCGTCGACCCCGACGACGAACGGTACCGCGAGGATGCGCTCGGCGTGCGCATCCGTCTCGAAGAATCCGGGAACGACGTGGGCCCCCTCGATGACGATGCTCGTTCCCTCGGCCGCGGCACGCTCGATCAAGGCGTTGATCCCCACGGAGACGGCTGCGGTCTGCTCGCGGAAGCCCAGCGTGAGCGCGTCCGCCGTCTTCGTCGGGGGTTCCCGCAGGGCCTTGTCCGCCTGGAACGACGAGACGTGCAGGGTCGGCATCAGCTCTTCCGACAGCATCGCCCGCATGACCTCGCGGATCGCGTCGGTCGCGACGATGCGGACGATGCCCAGCCGCGCCGCCAGCTGGGTCGCGATCGTGGACTTGCCGACCCCAGTGGCTCCCCCGATCAGGATCACGAGCGGGACGTCGAGGGTCTCGATCTCCCGCCAGCGCACGAAGTTGGTCGCGTAGCGCTCACCCGCAACCTCGCCGATCACCTCGATCGCGACCTCGGCCAGCTCGGCAGACGTCACGGAGGCTCGCCGTCGCTCCAACAGCCGGATCTCCACCTCTTCCGCGACCTGGTAGGCCCGGTAGGGGGATAGCCCCGTAACCATGACCTGGGACGCGAGCAGTCCCTTGGAGAACGGCAATCCCGGCTCGCGATCGGAGATCACGATCTGGGACGTCCTCATCCGTTCGCTCATCCGCTGGCCCCTCTCGAGGGTTCGCTCCCCCGCGCCATCCCCCTGGCGATCGCCAGGTCGATGACCTCTCCGAAGGCGGTTGCCAGATCCGTCGATCCTTCGGTCACTTCCGCTCGGTTGTCCACGAAGACCACATCGGCCCCGCGCGCGGCCGCATGCCGACACGCAACGTCGACGGCTGCCGCTTTCAACTCCGTGAGGAGCACGTCGTACCCACCGGCGGTCTCGAGATCCTCTGCCAGGCCGGCACGGTCTGCCAGCCTCGCGCTCGACCCGACGACCCGGACCCCGTACGCGGTCTCCAGGTGCTGCACCTGGCTTATGGCGATCGCGGTCGGGGCGGTCGTTGCGAAGAACGCGTCCTGTCCTCGCACATCTGCGAGCGGCACTGGGAGGAAGTCGGTCACCAAGACCCGCGCATCGCCCAACGTACGACGCAGGTGAGCGGAGAGCTGGGAGAGGTTCTCGGACCCGGGAACCGGGCTTGCTGACATGGTAACAACAGCCAGGTCGGCCCGCAACAGGCGGTACGGACCGAGATAGCCGCTGATGTATTCCGGCGGGCAGGTCGCCGGGACGACCAGGACCCCCGCGTCCCAGGCGACGGGCGGCAGCGCCGCCCCGCTCCCCTCCAGGACGAGGAGGCCGGGGTGGCGGTCGGCCCCGATCGCGACGGCCTCCCCGACGTTGGTCGCGTAGGGAGCGCCCGCCAACCCGCCGGCCGCCCGTCGCGCACCGATCGTGGTCACCCCCGTGGTCAGGGCGTCCTCCAGATAATCCGACGCGGCGTGCTCCCCCGCCTGGACGAGGGCGATCAACCGATCGAGCGTTACCGAGCCCGCCTCGGCCACCTGGGGGGCGGGCGGCCCGCCGCGACCCATGGCGATCACGATCGGCGCGAGATCGCGGCGGGCCGCCCGCCGCGCGACCTCGCCGGCGATCGCCGTCTTCCCCGTTCGCTTGCCCGTCCCGTAGACGGCCAGCACGGGGACCCCGATGGGGGGCGGGTCCGCGACCGGGGGATCGAACCGGAAGTCGGCTCCCTGGTAGGGAACCCCCGCGACGAGGGACACCGACGCCAGCTCCATCCGCTCGCGGTACCCGAGCACCGGCTCGTCGGAGAGGTCCAGCACGACCTCGGGCCGCCAGTCGGCGATCGCCGCGCGCAGACCCTCCGCCCGGTCGTCCGCGATGGAGCGGACCGGCACGCCGAGGTCGGGAAGGGCGCCGGGCACGAGCTTCTCGATCCCGCCGACGATGAGCGCGACCGCGACGTCGACGCCCCGGGAACGGGCGACCTCCAGCGCCCAGCTGGTGACAGGTGGGTAGTGCTCGCCGTCGACCAGAGCGATCGCGCGCATCGGATGGTGCCGGTTCATCCCTCTCTCGCCGCTCGCGGGTCGGCGGTGCGCCTAGGGCTCGGGCGGTCCCGCGACCTGTTGCACGGGTGCCTCGCGATGGTGCCTCGCCGTTTCGAACAAGACGAACCTCGCCATGAGGTGGCGCTCGCCCTCGAAGGGGAAGACGCGGTGGATCGAGACCTGGTCCCCGTCGAAGTCGAGCACGTTGTAGCACGGCTTGCCGTAACCGCGCAGGCGCAGCGACGACACCGTCCCGGCGTTCGCGATGTACAGGTCCTCCAGTCGCCAGACGTACGGAACGTGCTTGTGTCCGGACAGGACCACGTGGACCCCGGCGTGGACGAGCACCTCGAGGAGATCGCCGGCGTCCATCACGATCGAGCGCTCCCGCCCCGTCCCGGGGATCGGCATCAGGTGGTGGTGCAGCACGAAGACCTTCAACGCGGCCGGCCCGGCGAACTGGTCGGTGATCCAGTCGTAGTGGACGCGTCCGACCTGGCCTTCGTTCAGGTCGGGCTCGCTCGAGTCCACGCCGACGATGCGCACGTTGTCGATGTCGTGCACCCACATCCGCGGCCCGATCAGATCTTCGAAGTGGAGGTAGCCGACGTTCCGCGAGTCGTGGTTGCCCGGGACGGTGAGCAGCGGGGCCTCGATCCGGTCGGCGTACGCGAGCCAAGCCTTGTACTCGGGCCGGAACCCATCGGTCGTGAGGTCGCCGGAGACGACGACCACGTCCGGCTGGAGCTGGTTCAGCTCGGCGATCACCCGGTTCATCAGGTTGGGCACGAAGTGCGGGGATCCGACGTGCGGGTCAGAGATATGGGCGATCGTGACCACGCCCTTACCCTACCGACCCTTCCCCGGGCGGTGGGGCGCGAGACGCACTCAATCACTGGCGATCTCGACCTCGAACCCCCGTCCGCGGATCCCGGGGCGCAGGATCCGCCACGGCGCGCGGACGCCCACCGCCTCGAGCGTGAGGGGGGGCCGGTCCGGTCGCTCGAAGACCACGAGCGACGGACCGGCCCCCGAGACGCACACCGGGACGTGGTCGGGGCGGAGCGCCGCGACCACGTCCGCGACCTCGGGTATCGAGGCGAGCCGAACGTCCTCGTGGAGGCGGTCGACGAGCGACCGCGACAGGAGCGACGGGTCCCGCGTCAGCGCGTGCACCTCGACCGCCGCTCGCCCGACGTTCGCGACCGCGTCCGCCCGGGGAACGCTCTCGGGCAGGACGCCCCGCGCCGCGGCGGTGGGCATCCGAAGATCGGGCACGAGGAGAGCGGGCCGCAGGTCCGGATGCGGTTCCAGTCGCTGCACCGAGCCGTCGTCGAGCGCGATCGTGAAGCCGCCGAACGCCGCCGCGGCCACGTTGTCGGGATGGCCCTCGATGTCCGCAGCCAACGCGAACACCGAGATCGGGTCGGCGTCGATCCCCAGGTCGAGCAGGGCCGACGCCGCGACCACGCCCGCAACCGTCGCCGCGGCGGACGAGCCGAGGCCTCGCTCGAGCGGGATCAGGTTCCGGCCGCGGCGAGCGAGCGGGGCGAGTGGGAGCGATAGCCGTCCGGCGACCGCCGACATCACGCGCCCGATCAGATCCGACCCGTCGGTCGGGAGCTCGTCCGCCCCCTCCCCATCCCAGGCCGCGCCGGGCGGGGCGGCCGTATCGACCACCAGCTCGTTGCAGAGCTCCCATGCCAGCCCGAAGCAGTCGAACCCGGGGCCGAGGTTCGCCGACGTGGCGGGGACGCGGACCGTCACGCGCATCGTGGCGCGGAGCGTATCGCGGTCCGAACTACAGACCGAGCTCCGCGGCCACGGCGTCCGCGTCCGCCGGGACGGTCACCGGGGGCGCCGCGCCCGCGATCGCCCACTCCGTGTCCTTCAAGCCATGTCCCGTCAGGATGCAGGCGACCGTGCGTCCCGCCGGCAGCCGTCCATCTGCGTGCAACTGGAGCATGCCGGCGACGCTCGCGGCGCTGGCGGGCTCGACGAAGAGACCCTCGCGCGCCAGCCGGCGATAGGCGGCCAGGATCTGCCGGTCGGTGACGGAGGCGATCGCGCCCTCGGATGCGGTCGCGGCGGCCACCGCCTTGTCCCACGAGGCAGGGTTCCCGATCCGGATCGCGGTCGCGATCGTCTGCGGGTCCGCGACCGGCGCCCCGTTCACGATGGGCGCCGCTCCGGCCGCCTGGAACCCGAAGAGCTGCGGCGGCTCGGGGATCACGCCGTCGAGGAGGTACTCCGAGTAGCCCATCCAATGGCTCGAGATGTTCCCGGCATTGCCCACCGGGACGCAGTGGATGTCGGGGGCTCGGCCGAGCGCGTCGCAGATCTCGAAGGCGGCCGTCTTCTGCCCCTCGAGCCGGAACGGGTTGACGCTGTTCACGAGCGTCACGGGGAAGCGGTCCGCGAGGTCGCGGGCGACGTCGAGCGAGACGTCGAAGTTACCGTCCACCTCCAACATCCGGGCGCCGTGGACGAGGGTCGCCGCCATCTTGCCGAGCGCCACCTTCCCTTTCGGCACGAGCACGGCGCACGTCAGCCCCGCCCTCGCCGCGTACGCGGCGGCCGAGGCGCTCGTGTTGCCGGTTGAGGCGCACACCACGGCTTTCGCGCGGCCCTCGACGGCCTTGGAGATCGCGAGGGTCATGCCCCGATCCTTGAACGACCCGGTCGGGTTGGCGCCGTCGTACTTCAGCCAGACGTCGCATCCCGTCTCGAGGGACAACGGATCGGAACGGACGAGTGGCGTACCGCCTTCGCCGAGGGAGATCACCGGCGTCGCGTCGGAGACGGGGAGGCGTTCCCGGTACTCCTCGACCACGCCGCGCCATTGATGGGGTCCCGAGCCTCCCGGGGGAACGCTCACTCCTCGCCCTCCACCCGCAGGAGGCTCGCCACCGCCCGCACGCTCGCGCGATCGCGTAGCTCGGCCACCGTCTTCTGGAAAGCCCCCTCCTGCGCCCGGTGCGTGATGAAGACGAGCGTCGCCTCCTCGGCGAACCCCTCCTGCCAGACGCGCTCGATCGAGACCCCGTTGTGCGCGAACGCCTCGGCGATCTCCGCGAGCACCCCCGGCCGATCCTCCACGTGGAGGTTGAGGTAGTACTGGCCGGTCGTGGCGTCCATCGGACGGATCGCGCGATCGAGGACGCACGTGCATCCGATCGCGCGCCCGCCGAAGGCGAGGTTGCGCCCCACGTGGACGAGGTCACCGACGACGCTCGTCGCCGTCGCATCGTCCCCCGCCCCCGGCCCGTAGAACATCAGCTGGCCGACCTTCGCGCCCTCGACGAAGACCGCGTTGTTCGCGTCGCGGACCGAGGCCAGCGGGTGCGTTGCTGGGATCATCGCTGGGTGCACCCGGGCGGACACCTCGCCGTCGTCGAGCTCGGCGATCGCGAGGAGCTTCACGACGTAGCCCAGGCGGGCGGCGTCGGCGATGTCCTGGGGGGTGATCCGCGCGATCCCTTCGCGATACACGTCGCTCGAGACGACACGCGTGTTGAACGCGATCGAGGCGAGGATCGCGCACTTGGCCGCGGCGTCGAACCCGTCGACGTCGGCGCTCGGATCGGCTTCCGCGTACCCGAGGCGCTGCGCCTCGGCCAGCGCGTCCTCGAACGTCCATCCGTGCTCCGACATCTGCGTCAAGACGTAGTTCGTCGTTCCGTTGACGATCCCGAGCATCCGGAGGACGCGCTCGCCGGTGAGCGACTCCTTGAGCGGAGCGATCAGCGGGATCCCACCGCCCACGGCGGCCTCGAACCGGATGTCGCGCGACGCCGCGGCCGCCGCGTCGAACAGCTCCTTGCCGACGTTCGCCAGCAGCTCCTTGTTCGCGGTGACGACGGGTTTGCCCGACGCGAACGACGCGAGGATCAGCTCCTTCGCCGGATCCATGCCGCCGAGCAGCTCGAGCACGATGTCGACGTCGGGGTCGGCCACGATCGACGGGGCGTCGGTCGTGAAGACCTCGCGCGACACCGGGACGTCCCGCTCCCGGCCGGCGTCGCGGACGGCCACGCGGGTCACCGCGAGGCGGACCTCGGCGCGCATCGCGATGTCGTCACCGTGCTCGGCGAGCATCCGGACGACCGCCGATCCGACGGTCCCGCACCCGAGCATCCCGATCCGGATCGTGCGCTCCGTCACGTCGATCCCTCCACGCGATCCATGCGCTCGGGAGCTGAGACGCCGAGGATCCCGAGCAGGTTCGCGAGGACGGTGCCCGATGCTCGGCACAACCACAGCCGTGCCTGGGTCCGTGCCGCGTCGTCGGAGACGACGCGGCACTCCGTGTAGAACCGATGGAACCGGGCCGCCAGATCCTGCGACGCGTGCGCGACGCGATGCGGCGCGCGCAGCGTCGCAGCCTTCGCGATCAGCGCCGGCACATCCGCGAGCGCTTTGAGCAGCTCGATCTCGGCGGGCTCGACAAGGATCGAGACATCCACCTCATCGATCGGCCGGAGCGTCACGCCGGCGTCACGCGCCGTCCGCAGGATCGACGCGATCCGCGCGTGACCGTACTGGACGTAGTAGACGGGGTTGTCCATCGACCGTCGTTTCACGGCTTCGATGTCGAACCGCATCGTGTGGTCGTTGCCGAACAGGAGCAGGTGGAACCGCGCGGCGTCCGTTCCCACCTCATCGATCAGCTCGTCGAGCGACACGAAGGTCCCCGCGCGCTTGCTCATCGGCACCGGTTCCCCGCCTCGCAAGAACGAAACCCACTGGTAGATCACGATCTCGACGGCCTCGGGATCGAACCCGAGCCCTTGCGCGGCGCCGCGGACGCGCGCGATATCGCCGTGGTGATCGGCACCCCACACGTAGATCAGGTGATCGAACCCGCGAGCGAACTTGTCGATCACGTACGCACAGTCGGCGCCGAAGTACGTGTGTCGCCCGTCGCTCCGGACGAGGACACGATCCTTGTCGTCGCCGAATCCCGTCGACCGGAACCAGACGGCGCCTTCGGCCTCGTAGGCGAGACCGGCGGCGCGGAGCCGCTCGATCGCCTGCGCGATCTCCCCTTTGCGTTCGAGCGCCGCCTCGGAGACGTAGGAATCGAAGCGCACGTTGAACCGCGCGAGCGTCTCGTCGATCCAACCGAGGACGCGCTCGGCGGCAGCCGCGCGGACCACGGCCAGACGCTCTTCGTCCGGGAGCGCCGCCCACGAGGGTTCCCGTTCCGCGAGCTCGCGACCAAGGTCATCGATATACGCGCCGTGGTAGCCGTCCTCGGGCACGTCGGTCGGGCGTCCCAGGTGGGTCAGGTAGCTCGCGTCCACCGAGGCGCCGAACCGGTCCATCTGACCCCCGGCGTCGTTGTAGTAGTACTCGCGCTCCACGACCCACCCGGCGGCATCGAGCAGACGGGCGATCGTGTCGCCGAGCACGGCGTTCCGCGCGTGCCCGACGTGTAGCGGTCCGGTCGGGTTGGCGCTCACGAACTCCACCTGCACCCGCTGCTGCGCCCGCGGCGCCGTGCCGTACGAGGTTCCTTCGGCGGCGATGCGTCGCAAGACGTCGTGGAGCCACCCTTCGGTGAGGAAGACGTTGATGAACCCCGGACCGGCGATCTCAACCTTCCGGACGAACGTCGCTGGCGGCAGCGCCGCGACGATCGCCTCGGCGACCGTGCGCGGGGACGCAGCGATCCCGGACGCAACCGCGAGGGCGATGTTGGTTGCGAAGTCCCCGTGGTCCTTCTGCCGGGGCTCCATCACCTCCGGCTCGGGGAGCTCGCCGTTGAGCCCGAGCTCGGACGCCGCGGCCTCGAGGCCCGAACGGAACCAGGCCTGGAGCTCGTCCTCGATCACGCTCCGGCCCCTTCGATCGAACCGCGGACCGTCTCGATCAAGGCCTGTGCGACGAAGGGTTTGGTGATGTATCGGACGCCGGGAGCGACCGGCGTGGTGTCCAGCGCCCGCGCCGTCAGGAATACGACGGGGATCGCCCCGAGCAGCGGATCCTCCTGGAGCTTGCGGTAGACCTCATGGCCGTCCATCTCCGGGAGCATCAGGTCCAGGACGATCGCATCCGGCTGCCTAGCGGCGAGAGCGATCGCTTCCGGCCCCCGAGAGGCCGTCATCGTCTCGAACCCCTCCAACCGGAAGTTGAGCTCCAACAGCCGGAGGATCACTGGATCGTCGTCGACGAGCAGCACGGTCGGCACGCCACGAGCATACGGGTGAGTGAGCTCCGGTCGGAACGTTAGACTCGGTGCCCGTTCGCCCCCGTAGCTCAGAGGATAGAGCGCCGGCCTCCGGAGCCGGGTGCGCAGGTTCGAGTCCTGCCGGGGGCACCAGCCGGCAGCAGCGGGAGCAACGTTTCCGATCATCCGAGACGTGGGGGTCGATGTCCGGCAACGAGGGGATGCGTTCGCAGGGGTCGCACGAGCACCGCGAGCTGCGCCGGGCAGATCTGCACCCCGACCCGATCGAGCAGTTCCTGCGTTGGTTCGAGGCCGCGGAGTCCGCCGGGGTCGTGTTGCCGAACGCGATGGCGCTCGCGACGACGGGAGCCGACGGCAGACCATCCGTCCGTCACGTCCTCCTCCGCGAGGCCGATCAACGGGGTTTCGTCTTCTACACGAATCACGGCAGCCGCAAGGGTCGACAGCTCGACGAGAACCCTCGGGCGGCCCTGGTGTTCCTGTGGAAACCGCTCGACCGGCAGGTCTCCGTGACCGGCGACGTTCGACGGGTGGACGACGCCGAGTCCGACGCCTACTTCGCGACCAGGCCGCGTGAGGCGCAGATCGGAGCCTGGGCATCGGCCCAGAGCTCGGTCCTGCGAGATCGCAACGAGCTGGATGAGCGGGTGGCGGAGGTCTCGGCCCGATTCGGGGACGCTCCGATCCCCCGGCCACCGCACTGGGGCGGATACCGGCTCGACCCCGACACCGTGGAGCTCTGGCAGGGTCGCCCGTTCCGGCTGCACGACCGCTTCCTCTATACCCGCGACGCCGACGAACCGACCGGGTGGCGGGTAGAGCGGCTCTCCCCGTAGAGGGAACGCGGTAGCCTGCCGCGCCATGGACACCGACCATCTGCGGATCCGCATCCACGATGACATGCCCCGGGTGATCGACGAGCTCTCCCGGCTGGTTGCGATCCCGTCGATCGGCTACGAGGGCTATGACCCGGCCAACGTCCGCGCGAGCGCCGAGCTGACCCGCGACATCCTGCGCGACGCGGGGGTCGGCGCCGACCTGCTGGAGATCGAGGGCGGGCACCCGGCCGTCTACGGCACGGTTCCCGGACCGGCCGATCGGCCCACCGTCCTGCTGTACGCCCACCATGACGTGCAGCCGGCGGCCGATCCGGACGATTGGACGAGCCCCCCGTTCACGCCCACGCTCGCCGACGGGCGGCTCTTCGGTCGCGGGGCAGCCGACGACAAGTCCGGGATCGTGATCCACGCCGCGGCGCTGCGGGCGGTACGCGCCGACGGCCCCCTCCCCTGTTCGGTCAAGGTCATCGTGGAGGGCGAGGAGGAATGCTCGACCCAGCACCTCCCGGAGCTCGTCCGTGGACACGGCGACCTGTTGCGGAGCGACGTCGCCGTGATCGCGGACGGCGGGAACTACCGGACCGGTGTGCCGACGATCGGCACCAGCATCCGCGGTGCCACGCACGTGACCGTTCGCGTCGACGTGCTCCCGATCGCACAGCACAGCGGTGCGTTCGGTGGACCGCTGCCCGACGCGGTCATGGCACTCAGCCGCATGCTCGCATCGCTCCACGACGACGACGGCGAGATCACGATCGGCGGCCTCCTCGCGTTCCCGTGGCCTGGGACGCAGGTGCCCGAGGACGAGTTCCGAGCGGAGTCGCGCGTCTTCCCCGAGATCGAGCTGCTGGGCACGGGCACGATCGCCGACCGGACCCTGTCGAAGCCGGCCATCAACGTCCTCGCGTTCGAGGCGCCGCGGGTGAACGAGGTCGCCAACCAGATCGTCCCGACCGCACGCGCCGTGGTGGGCCTGCGGATGGCGCCCGGTGAGGACTATGCCGCGGCGGCCGACAAGCTCGCAGCGCACCTGCGTGCGGCGGCGCCGTGGGGCGTCCGCGTCCAGATCGACACGGACGAGCCCGGCGCCGGCTACATCGTCGACCCGACGACCCCGGCCTACCGGAGCGCCACCTCCGCGCTCGCGACCGCCTTCGATCGCAAGGTGGTGGAGATGGGTTCGGGGGGATCGATCCCGCTCGTGCCGATGCTGGCGGAGACGTTCCCCGGGATCGAGGTGCTGATCTGGGGGGCAGGGGATCATCGTTCGAACTTCCATTCGATCGATGAGAGCGTGGACGTCGAGGATCTC
The DNA here is from genome assembly GCA_036257875.1 of Actinomycetota bacterium. Classification (GTDB taxonomy): domain Bacteria; phylum Actinomycetota; class UBA4738; order UBA4738; family HRBIN12; genus AC-51. Next base: position 12,482 of record DATAEV010000140.1, read on the forward strand.
GAACGGATGGCCCTGGCCGAGGCGCTGTTCCTCCAGAGCTTCGCGGCCGGCGACTCGGACCGCTGAACGCCCGACATGGAGTCGTCGATCGACGGTCTGCTGGCGCGGATGGATGCCTTGCTCGCGCCGATGGTCACGTCGAACGACGAACGCCGTCACTTCCTCGCGGTCTACACCCGGACGACCGCCGCCGTCCGGGATGAGCTCGCGCATCCGAAGCTCGGTGGGTTCGTGGACCCCGCGTGGACCGAGCGTTGGGACCTCGCCTTCGCCGAGCTCTACCTGGAGGCGTTGGAACGATGGAACGAAGACGGGACCGCGCCCGGTCCCTGGCACGTGGCCTTCGCGCTCGCGGGGTCGGAGCCGAGGGTCTCCCCGATCCGTCACCTCCTGCTGGGGATGAACGCGCACATCAACTTCGACCTCCCGCAAGCGCTGCTCGCGGTCATCAGCGACGCGGAGTTCGACGATCCGGGCGTGATCGAGCGTCGCGCGACCGATCACGCGCACGTCGACGCGATCCTCGCGAGCCGCGTGCCCGAAGAAGACCGGCTCCTCCAGGCGTCCGAGCAGCCCGGTGACCGGACGATGATCGATCGGTTGATGACTCCGTTCAACCGCCGCGCGACCACGCGGTTCCTCAAGGAAGCTCGCGCCAAGGTATGGAGGAACGCGCGCGCGTTATCGCTCGCCCGCCGGGACGGCCCGGCGCCCCTGCGAGCGAGGGTCCTCGAGCTCGGCGAGCTCTCGGCCGCCCGGGTCGCCGACCTCGGCCGGCCCGGCAACGTGATCCGCCGGCTGGCCCGCGACGGCTTCGGGGTGCTCCTGGACGGAGCCTAGTCGCGCCCGGATGCTAGGTTGGCCATATGAGCCAAGGACCCAGCCAGATGCCCGTTCCCGACGTCGTCCAGGCGGTCCCGGTCGGTCCGGACGCCGAGCAGGCCCCCATCCCCACAACCGACACGATCACCGAGCCCGCGAAGCTGCTCCGGATCGCCAGCATGGTCCGCGAGCTCCTCGAGGAGACGCGGCAAACGTCGCTCGACGAGCCGGGTCGCAAGCGGCTGGCCGAGATCTACGGACGCTCGGTCGGGGAGCTCGCCGGCATCCTCTCCGAAGACCTTCGTGAGGAGCTCGCATCGCTCGCGCCTCCGATCGACGACGGGGTCCCGACCGAATCCGAGCTCCGGGTCGCGCAGGCGCAGCTGGTCGGCTGGCTCGAAGGACTCTTCCATGGGATCCAGGCCGCGATGTTCGCGCAGCAAGCGTCGGCGCGGGCGCAGTTCGAGGAGCTCCGCCGCCGCGGCCTGCCGGCACAGGGCCCGCAGGATGGGCCCGTGCCGCAGGAGAACGAGCGGACCCCCGGCCAGTACCTCTAGAGCCCGGGTTCTGTCTCGCTCCGCAACGCGGCACGCTGCCCACCACCGGTGGCCGACTCCCCTCCACCCGCCAACTTCTGCGCGATGTACACCGGGATCACCATCACGAGCAGCACGATCACGGCCACCACGTTCACGATCGGCCGGTTCCGCGGCTGGCGCAGGTTGTCGTAGATGAACTTCGGGATCGTGATCTCCGTCCCGGACGTGAAGTTCGTCACGACGATCTCGTCGAACGAAAGCGCGAACGCGAGCAACATGCCCGCGATCACGGCGGTGCGGATCGCGGGCCAGGTAACGTACCGGAACGTCTGCCAGCCGTCCGCGCCCAGGTCCATCGACGCCTCGACCTGCGAACCGCCCGTCCTCCGCAGCCGGGCGAGCACGTTGTTGTAGACGACCACGATGCAGAACGTCGCGTGGCCGATCATGATCGTCCAGACGCTGAACGGGATCCCGTAGTTGTTGATCGCGTTGTTCAGCGCGATCCCGGTGAGGATCCCCGGCAGTGCGATCGGCAGCACGAGCACGAACGAAACCGCGTTCCGCCCGAAGAAGCGGAACCGATGCACGGCGAACGCGGCGAGGCTCCCGAACACGAAGGCGAGGAGCGTCGCGATGGTGGCGACCAGCAGCGACGTGCCGAGCGCCGTCCGCACGTCGGAGTTCTGCCACGCGAGGGTGTAGTACTTCGTCGTGAACGAGTCGATCGGCCACGTCTGCCCGATGTCGTTGTTGAACGAATAGATCACGACGATGAGGAGCGGGACGTACAGGAACGCCAGCACCAGGACCATCCCGATCTTGATCGCGATCCTCACCGCTCGTGACTCCATGGACGAAGTCTCCTAGAGCGCCTCGAAGGCGCCGAGACGCCATGCGACGAAGAGGTAGATGGACATGATCGCGACCGGCACCAGCGCGAACGCGGCGGCGAACGGGATGTTGCTGGCCACCCCGACGCTGTCGTAGATCACGTTGCCGATGAACCGCGTGTTCCCGACGAGCTGCACGACGATGTAGTCGCCGAGCGTGAGCGAGAACGCGAAGATCGAGCCTGCGACGATGCCCGGCACGATCAATGGGAAGACCACGGCGCGGAACGTCTTCCAGCCCCGGGCCCCGAGGTCCGAGGACGCTTCCAGCAATGATCCCGGAACCCGTTCGAGGGCCGCGTACATCGGCAAGACCACGTACGGCAACCACAGGTAGGAGAACGTGATCCAGACGGCGACGTTCGAATAGCCGACCGACCAGTGCACCCCGATCTTGTCGAACAGCCAGACGAGGAGTCCCCCCGGGGACAGGATCAACCGCCAGGCGAAGATCCGAACGAGGTAGTTCGCCCAGAGCGGAAGCACGACCGCGATCAGCACCGCGTTCTTCGCACGGGCCGGCGCGAGCCTTGCCGCGTAATACGCGAGCGGGAACGCGAGCACGACGTCGGTGGCGACGACGGCGAGTGAGATGCCGACCGTTCGGACGATGATCGTTCGGTAGACCGGGTCGTGCACGATCGTCTGGAAGTTCTGAAGGCTGAACTGCTTGACCACGAGCCCGGTGAACGGGTCGAGGTGCCAGAACGCGGTCGCGAACAACAGGAAGAGCGTGCCGAGGTAGATCACCGCGAACCACGCCCCGGGGGGGCCGAGCAGCGCGGCCAGCCTCAGCAGCCGGTGCCGGAAGAAGAAGGCCGAGAGCCGAGCCCTCATCCCACGGGATGCCCCGACGGTTGCGCTCGCCACGTCAGTTCCTGCCGAGCGGGGCGGAGGTCGCCGGAGGCGACCTCCGCCCCACCGGGGTCAGGCTCCGGCGACCTCGGTCCACTTCTGGGACCACACGGAGTAATCCATGCACGTCGACCCGCGATCGTCGCCACACGCCGCCTGTGGCGTCTTCCATAGGTAGAGCGAATTGAGGAAGTCCACGTTCCCGCAGAACGAGTACTCCACCGAGTTCACGAGCGCCGCGCCTCCCTTCCCGAGGCTCTTCGCGATCAGGTCGCACGACGTCGTGTTGCTGCCCGCGGCGCCGTACCAGATGCCGACCTCGGCCTGCACCTTCGGCTCCATCGTGTACTGCATCCACTTCAGCATGCAGTTCGGGTGCGGTGCGTTGGTCGAGATCATCCAGGTATCGGCCCAGCCCGTGACGCCCTCGCTCGGGATGACGGCGGCCGCCGGAGCATCCTTGGAGTACGTGAGGTTGATCGGCCACGCCGTCCCGGCGACCATCGAGTGGTCGTTGAACCCATCGATCTCGTCCGTGTAGAGCGCCCAGTACTTCGCGAGCATCGGCTTCTGCTGCTGCAGCAGGGTCACCGCCGCGTCGAGCTGGTCGGACGTGAGCTCGTAGGGATCGGTGATGTTGAGCGCCGGGTTGTGGGTCTTCAGGTACACGGCGGCGTCCGCGATGAAGATCGGGTCGTTGTAGCCGGTCAGCTTCCCCGAGTAGGGATTCGGCTGGCCGTCGAGCGTAGGCTCGAACGTGATGTCCCAGCTCGTCGGGGCCGGCTTCACGACGTCGGTGTTGTACATGAGGAAGTTCGGCCCGTACATGTACGGAACACCGTAGACCTGGCCGTTCACGACGTAGTGGGAGTTGTTCGTCCCGGTCTCCGGCTGCAACGGCGAGATCACGTTCGGGAACTCAGGGAAGAGCGATGTGCTCACCGCGGCGACGTTCCCGCCGGCGATGAGCTTGTTCGACGCGTTCCCGGATGCCGAGACGCCGTCCCAGACGGAGCCGCCGCCCTGTCGCATCAGCGAGACCATCTCGTCCGACGTATCCGCGTACTTGACGGTGACCTTGCATCCAGTCTGGTCCTGGAAGGGGGTCACCCAGTCGTAGTTCGGATCGTTGGAACCGTTCTCCGTGTAGCCGTTCCACGCGATCAGCTTGAGCGCGCCCTCCGTCGTCCCGATCGAGTCGTACACCTTCGGCGCGGCGGTCCCGGCGCCGCTCGAGCTCGAACTGCCACACGCGGCTGCGACGAGCGCGAGCGCCGCCAAGACGGCACACGCCGTCGTCAGTCTCCTCATGATGCCTGAGCCTCCTCCTGGTCCATGGACCCTTCCCGTGCGCCCGCGGGCGCCTCCACCGGCCGGTTGTTGCTCCGGCGCCAGATCAGTCGCACGGCCTTGCCGCGCACCTGCAGCGCCTCCATCGAGCTCGTCGTGAGGTTCTGCTGCATCACGACGAGCGAGCCGCCACGATCGAGCTCGACGATGTACCGGGTGGTGGCTCCCAGGTAGACGACCTCCCGCACATGGCCGGTCGCGGTGCAGGAGTCGCCATCCACGGGCGCGTCGAGCTCATGCATCGAGATCTTCTCGGGGCGGATGGTGAACGGGTGCGGATCGCCGGCGATCGCGGCAGCGGTCTCCCCCTCGAGCACGTTCGAGACACCGACGAACCCGGCGACGAAGCCCGTCGCCGGGCGCTCGTACACGTCGGCCGGCGAGCCCACCTGTTCGATGCGGCCACGATTGAACACCGCGAGGCGATCGCTCATCGTGAGGGCTTCCTCCTGGTCGTGCGTGACGTAGATGAAGGTGAGCCTGACCTCTCCCTGGATCTCCTTCAGCTCGATCTGCATCGCCTGACGGAGCTTGAGGTCGAGCGCGCCCAGGGGCTCATCGAGCAGCAGGACCTTCGGCCGCATCACCAGGGCGCGCGCGAGCGCGACCCGCTGTCGCTGACCGCCGGAGAGCTGCGCCGGCTTCCGGTCGCCGTATTCCGGGAGGCGGACCATCTCCAGTGCATCCCCGACGAGCCGGCGCCGCTCGGCCCGGGGAACCTTGCGCACCATGAGGCCGTAGCCGACGTTGGCGGCGACGGTCATGTGCGGGAACAACGCGTAATCCTGGAACACCGTGTTGACCTCGCGCTCGTAGGGAGCGAGGCCGGTGACGTCGCGGCCGCCCAGCGCGATCCGGCCGGCGGTCGGTGTTTCGAAGCCTGCGATCATCCGGAGGCACGTGGTCTTCCCGGACCCGGACGGCCCGAGCATCGAGAAGAACTCCCCCTCGCGGACGTCCAGGTCCACCCCGTCCACCGCGACCACGTCGCCGAACCGCTTCACCACGCCCTCCAACCGGACGGCGTGGGTTGTTGGTACTGGCTCGACGTCGGACAGATCTGCCTCCAGGGACGGGACGCCGCACATCTTGCACGCCACGGCCAAGCCGACGCAACACACGTGCCCGGCGGGCGTGGCTCCTCGTCGGCGCGGATCGGTCGGGTCCGGCGAGCTAGTCCATCGTGGGGACCGCCGCGGCGAGGCCTCGCGTGAGGGCCCCCGGAAGGCCGGGCCCTTCGAAGATCAGGGCCGTGTAGACCTGGACGGCGGCCGCCCCCGCGTCCAGGCATCGGCGGGCGTCATCCGCCGTGAAGATCCCTCCGCACGCAACCACGGGCAGGGCGCCGCCGGTCGCATCGACGACCTCGGCGATGATCCGTGGCGTCTCGGCCGTGAGCGGGCCGCCCGACAGTCCTCCACGGCCGGTCGACATCCGCGCGTCGACCACGGGCACCGTGTTCGTGCAGACGATCCCCGATGCGCCGGCGTCGCGAGCGGCTGTCGCCATCGACACCGCGCTCGCCGCCTCCTCCGCGGACGGTGGTGGGATCTTGACGAAGAGCGGCGTCGAGGTGCGCGCTCGCACCGCTCGCACCAACGCACCGGTGTGCGAGCTCGCGTGCTCCCACCCGGCGTTCGGGCTGCTGGCGTTGAGCTCGATGCCATCGACGAACGGCTCGAGGAGCTCCGCCGTCGCGACCGTGTCCGCGACCGGCTCGTCCGCGATCGAGACGAACCGGGGCGCGGTCCGCGGCGTCCGGGCGAGGTTCCGCGCAACCGCCTCCGCGCCTGGATTCGGCATCCCCATCGCGTTCACGATCGCGCGCCGCGCCGGGTCGCGGGCGATCCTCGGGTGCGGGTTCCCGCGGCGCGGCGCGCGCGTCACGGTCCCGCCCACGACGTACCCGAACCCGAGGGAGCCCAAGGCATCGAGGCGGGCACAGCTCTTGTCGAATCCTGCAGCGAGACCGACCGGGTTCCGAAGTGGTACCCCGGCGAGCGTGGTCGTCAGGGCCGGATCGTCCACCGCGCCGCCGATCCTCGCCCACGGCAGCGGCAGCCCGAGCAGACGGAGCGCTAGGAGATGGGATCGTTCGGGGTCCATCGAGAAGAACACCCGGCGGCCGACGGCCTGGTACCAACCCATCGGTCGCCCATACTAGGCCGCGTGAACGAGGACCTCGTGCGGCGCATGGTCGAGGCGTCGGAGCTGCACGGAGACTTCGTGCTGTCGTCCGGAGCGACCTCGACCGTGTACTTCGACAAGTTCCGCTTCCTCACGCGTCCCGACCTGCTGGACGAGGTCGCAGCCGAAGTGACGCGGTTGATCGCGCCGACGACGGAGCTCCTCGGGGCTCCGGAGGGCGCCGCGATGCTCCTCGTGGCCGCCGTGTCGCTCCGCGCCGGCCTCCCGGTGACGATCGTGCGGAAGCAGGCGAAGGAGTACGGCACCCAGGCGCAGGTCGAGGGCGAGGTTCGACCGGGCGCGATCACCACGCTGTTGGAAGACGTGAGCACGACCGGTCACCAGGTGCGTCGGGCGGCCGAGGTGCTGACCGACGCGGGCGCGGATGTGCGACGGATCGTGCTGGCGATCGACCGAGGCGGAGCGGATCACCTACGAGCGGCCGGCTACGACGTCGAAGCCGTCGTGGTGCTGCGTCCGAAGGAGTGAGCGCTCAGACGCGGTCGCAGCGCCAGATGCGGAGCTGCCAGAGCCAGCGGCTGCCGCGCTGACGGAAGCTGACCAAGCCTTCCTTCATCATGCGGGCGACGGCCTTCGACCTGGCGACCAGATCCGGAAGCGGGAACTCGCGTTCGAGCACGGGCCGCATGTGGTCGCCGAAGATCTCGTGCGCGGCGTCGAGGATGGCCTGCTCGTGTTGGATCGTCCCCGTCGGGAGGTACAGGCGCCCACCCATCGCGAGGGTGTCGCCGATCGAACGAAGGAACTTGGCGGGGAGCTCGGCGCCCGTCGGCCCGCCGGCGGGGACATCGTCGAACCAGCCGGACTCCTTGGCGATCGCGTCGGGGATCCCCGATACGTCCCCGATCAGCACGTTGGCCTGCACATCTCGCACCGGCTCGAGCAGATCCCCGGCGCGGAATTCGCAGATGTGATCGAGCCCGAGTCGGCGGGCGTTCTCCCTTGCCGCCTCCACGGCCCGCTGGGACAGGTCGACCCCGTACACCTTGGCGGCGCCGAGCTTCGCGGCGACGATCGCGAGGACGCCACTGCCGCAACCGACGTCGATCACGGTGTCTCCGGGCGTGATCTCGATCGCATCGGCAAGCGTGCGGCTCGTCGTCGTCGGGCTGAAGACTCCCGGACCGAGGTGCAGGGGGAAGGGCCCCTCGCGGCCTTTCCAGAGGGTTTCCACGTTTTGGCTCGCCATCGCTCGCTCCGGATCGTCGGGGGAAAGGGCTTCCGGGTCAACACACCTGGGACGTGAGGATGACGCTACACCTCAGGCGGGTCGACCGTCGCATCGGGCCCGGGAACCAGTTTACCGGTCTCGACGGCCTCGGCGTCGGCCTCGAGTCGCGCCGCCAGAGGCCCCGTGGCGATCCCGAGCGTCCCGTCCGGGTAGGCCTTCACGCGTCGGGCTCCTCGCCGGAGCAGCGTCATCGCCCCGTGCGCGTTGCCGCGCAGGAGGTGAACGTACCCCGCGCCCATCTGGGAGAGACCCTTGAACAGCTCCTCGTCCCCCGTCCCCCGCGCCTGTTTCCAGGCGGTCTCCCACGCCTCGTGTGCCCCGAAGTAGTTGCGCCGGCTGAGCAGGTCGCGGCCGAGCCGGTCGTTCTCCTCTATGGGGAACGAGTCGAAATCGGGAAGGTGGAGCAGGTTCACCGCGTCATGCGCAAGCGGCCTGCCGAGCTCGTCGCGCGGCCGTTCCGGCTTCTGCCGCCGTTCCGAGGGAACACCGGTCTTGCCCGTCGCTTCTTCCGGCATGCCTCGATGCTAGCCGCTCCCGCGACGGAACTGCCGGACGCGCTTGACGCGTCGGTGGCCGCGCATCGGCTGCACGTCGATCGGGATCACGCTGATCGTGCCGTCCGGCTCGAGGTACGCGGCCCGCACCCCACTGACGTCGGCGATGCCGTGCTCCCGGATGGCGGTCTCGACCTCCTCCTGGGCGAGGCCTTCGTGCCGCAGTCCATGTGGCACCAGGGCGCCATCCTTCACCAGGAGCGTCGGCCCACCCTCCAGCAACCGCTCGCCCACCGGGGTCAGACTGAACACGCGAACGACCAAGAAGTTCATCGCGAGGAGCACGAGCGCCGCCGTGAGGCCGCCCTGGAGCGAGACATCGGGTCCGACCATCGCGTTCTGCACGGCGTTCGCGATCAACAGGATCATCACGAGATCACCGGTGCTCATCTGACCCAGCTCGCGCTTGCCGAACAGCCGGAGCCCGAACAGGATCGCGAGATACACGATCGCGGTACGGATCGCGATCTCCCAAAGCGGCGTCCCCAGGTTGAAGAGCAGGTCAGGCCTCCGCTTCGAGCTCAAGCTCCGCGAGCTCCTCGAGGGTCTCCCGGAGCGTGTCGTAGCGACGGTCCCCCAATTGACGCCGGGTCCGTTGCTCGACCGATTGCATCGCGCGGCGGCACTCCGCGGCCGCCCGACGACCGCGGGCCGTGAGCCGCACCAGCTTCGCGCGGGCATCGTTCGGGTCGGGGACGCGGCGGACGTAACCTCGAGCCTCGAGGTCATCCACCATCGCCATCATCCCCTGCTTGGTCAGCCGGACGTGCTCCGCAAGGTCGGTCAACCGAGAGCCACTCCGGCGATCGACCCCGAGGAAGACCGCGGCATGGCCCGGCCGAACGTCCGGGAATCCGCGGTCGGCCAGGTCGGAGTCGAGCTCGCTCGCGAGCGCGCGCCGCGCCTCGAGGAGCTGGCGGATCAGGTCGGCCATGCTCGTCATCGTGCCAGGCCGGACGGGCATGGTCAATCAGGTTGACCATCGGACCTCGGTAGCCTTCGCCCGATGGCGATCGTGACCCGCGAGGCGGTGCCCGAGGACTACGCCGAGGCCGGCCGGATCACGGCCGAAGCCTATCGTGAGTTCGTCCCGCCGGACGACGACGGCGACTGGCAGCGCTACCTCGTCCGGTTGGCGGACGTCGACGAGCGGGCAACCAGGACCACGGTCCTCGTTGCGATCGAGGAGGGCCGGATCATCGGCTGCGTCACCCTCGAGCTCGAGAGCCGGGTTCGCGACGGGGACGGGGAGGCGCCTCTCGAGCCGGGCGAGGCGCACATCCGGATGCTCGGTGTCGACCCGGCGGCGCGGGCGCGCGGCGCCGGCAGCCGGCTGATGGCCGAGTGCGAGGCGCGCGCCCGCGCCGCCGGCAAGACGTTCGTGACGCTCCACACCACGACGAAGATGCTGGCTGCCCGGCGGATGTACGAGCGTCTCGGCTACACCCGCGACGCCGACCGGGTCTTCCCGAACGGGTTCGTCCTCCTCGGTTACCGCAAGGAGCTGTCGGGCTCGATCAGCTGATCCTGGAACTGCTGTTCGTAGAGCCGTGCGTAGAGACCGCTCTTGGTCAGCAGCTCCTCGTGCGTGCCCTGCTCCACGACGCGTCCACGGTCGAGCACGAAGATCACGTCGGCCTGCAGGATCGTCGAGAGGCGGTGCGCGATCGCGATCGTGGTGCGCCCGTGCATCAACGGCTCCAGCGCCGCCTGAACGAGCCGCTCCGAGGTGGTGTCGAGCGAGGAGGTGGCCTCGTCCAGGATGAGGATCGAAGGATCCTTGAGGATCACCCGCGCGATCGCGAGCCGCTGCTTCTCGCCGCCCGAGAGCTTGTACCCACGCTCCCCGACGACCGTGTCGTAGGCATCGGGCAACTCGGCGATGCGCTCATGGATGTTGGCGGCA
>DATAEV010000166.1:0-1788 GCA_036257875.1 Actinomycetota bacterium
GCGACCTCCTCGGGGGACCCGATCCGCTTCATCGGCATGGCCATCGCCGCCTGCCGCTGCGCCTCCTCACCGGCGCGCTCGAGGTTGTCCGTCAGGATCGGCCCCGGCGCGAGCGCGTTCACGCGGATGTCCCGGTGCCCGTAATCCAGACAGGCCGTCTTCGTGAGGCCGATCACGCCGTGCTTCGCGGAGACGTATCCCGCGAGCCCGCCGACGGCCTCCAGACCCGCGGTCGAGGCCATGTTCACGATCGAGCCGCCCCCCGCCTCGAGCATCGCGGGGATCTCGAACTTCATCGAGAGGAAGACGCTCCGGAGCGTGATCGCGATCGCCGAGTCGTACGCCTCGATGGGAATGTCCGCGAGGGGCGTCGGTGGAACGCCTCCTCCGGCGGCATTGTTGACCGCGATGTCCAGACGGCCGAACTCGCCGACGGTCGCTCCGACCAGGTCGCGGATCGCGTCGGCGTCCCCGACGTCCGTCGGGATTGCCATCGCTCGTCCGCCCACCGCGCCGATCTCCTCTGCGAGCTCCCGGAGCCGATCCTGGCTGCGCGCGGCGAGCGCGACCGACGCTCCCTCGGCGGCCAAAGCCTTAGCCGTTGCCGCGCCGATCCCTCTACTCGCTCCGGTCACGATGGCAGCCTTGCCGGCGAACGGTGCCGAAGGGCCGGACATCATCCGAATCCCTCCTTGATCAACGCCAAGGCTCGGCGACCGCGCGTCCGCACCTCGCGAGCGATCACGTCGGTGCTCGCGCCGGCGAGGACCCGACGCCGCACGTGGTCGATCATCGCGCGGTGCAGACTCGTCAGCGCACGGGCGATCACCAGCGGCACCAGATCGTCTGTCCGGGAATGACGCTCCTCGGCGATGAGGTCGACCAACCGGTCTGCGTAGCGATCGAAGATCTGTCGTTCGCGAGCGAGCAGGGCCGGACTCTCCGTGAAGAGCTTGGTCACCGCACGCGGATCGACACCGGTGTCACCCGCCTTCAAGAAGCCACGCGGCTCGAGGACGAAGCTCCCGAACGCGTCCACGAAAGAGGTCCCCGGATCGCGGTTCCGGATCGCATCGAGCATCTCGTCCTCGAAGTCGTCCATCCGGTGGAAGGCGAGATCCTCCTTCGTCGGGAAGTAGTTGAAGACGGTCGCCTCCGAGACGTCCGCGGCCTCGGCCACGTCAGCCACGGTCACGTCGTCGAACCCGCGCTCCAGGAACAGCGCCCGGGCAGCATCGGCGATCGCCTCACGCGTCCGCACCTTCTTCCTTTCGCGGAGCCCACTCGCTTGCGCCATGCCGCCATGATAGCGCAAATCCTCGAGTTGCTCTAACTTTTGAGTGACTCTATGCTTGGGTTGTGGACAAGCGTACGAGCGGCCCTGAAGCGCCGATGTCGCCGCGCCGCGCGAGAAAACAGGCCCGACTGATGCGCATCGCGAACGTGCCGATGCGTTGGGTCCTCTCGCTCCCGTTCGCGACACCGATCAGCCGGCGACTGATGCTGCTCTCCTACACCGGTCGAAAGACCGGGCGCCGATACCGACAGCCGGTGAGCTACGTCGAAGACGGCGGCGTCCTGCTCACGCCCGGAGGCGGTCGGTGGAAGCTGAACCTCCGCGACGGCGAACCGATCACGGTGCGGCTCCGCGGCCGCCATGTGGCGGCACGACCCGAGCTCGTCCGCGATCCGGGCGAGGTGGAGGTGCTGCTCCGCAGGATGATGACGCTCAACCCACGCCTCGCATCGTTCATCCCGTTCATCGAGAAGGGTGACGAGATCGACCCG
>DATAEV010000168.1:0-15370 GCA_036257875.1 Actinomycetota bacterium
CGGAGTCGAGCAACTCAGCATCCCTGCAACTCAGCCGATCTCGGCGTGGGCGTGAAGTCATCGTGGCGATTCCGTGCGGCGACTATTCGGACCGAGATCCGGCGTGCCACGGTGACTTCGTGCTCGGCGACGTGCAGTATCCGACACCCTGGCTTCTGGTGGGCCTGACCGCGGCGGTGGTCGTGGGGGCGGCGGTCTGGCCCGGTGACCGATTCACCCGTGTGGTCGTTGCCCTCTGTCTGATCGCGCTCGTGATCGTTGGGTACTTCCTCTTGCCGCAGGTCTTGGACGTGGATCAGCTCACTCAGGGGTAGGCGGAATGGACTTGGGGCCCAGATCGTCCAACCTGCACCCGTGGTCGGGAGCGGTGGCATACGCCACGTTCAGCCAGCAGAACCAACGGCAACACAGGTCAGGGGCCGGTGGTAGCGTCCGAGCGATGACGTCGCCTGCCGCGGTCACCCTCCTCTGGGGCGAGGATCCGTACCTGCTCCGGGAGCGGGCGCTGGAACTGGTGCGGGACCGTCGGCCAACCGAGGTCGACGCCAACGAGTGGCAGGGGAGTGAGCTCCAGGACCTGGCGACCCCCTCGCTCTTCGGTGAGCCGCGCGCGCTCATCGTCACCGATGTCCGCGCGCTCCCGAAGGAAGCGATGGGCGAGCTCGGCGCGTACGTCGCTTCGCCGGATCCGGATGCTCCCCTCGTCCTGTGTTGCGCGGTGGCCGAGCGTGGCAAGCCGCCGGCCGCGCTCCTCAAGCTGATCGAACCCGTCGGCGCGATCACGCAGGTCCAGCTTCAACGGAAGGACTTCGAGCCTTGGCTCCTCCAACGCGCCGGCCGAGCCGGGGTGGACCTGACGCCGCCCGCGGCCCGGACGCTGGTCGAAACGATCGGTCCATCGGCGGCGCAGCTCGTGGGTGCCATCCAGCAGCTCGCGGACGCCTTCCCGGCACAGCGGATCGGTCCGGCGGAGATCCATCGTCAGTTCCGGGGTCTCGGCGAGCAGAAGACCTGGGATCTGTGCGACAAGGCGTTCGGCAAGGATCTTCCGGGCGCGATCCGAGCGCTCCGCTCGATCGAAGAGGGCGGTGACGAGGCGCTCATGGTCCTGGGAGGGATCGCCGCGCGGCTCCGCGATCTGATCCGTGTCCGGTCGGTCTCGGATCAGGTACCGCTTGCGCAGGTGGCCAAAGCCGCCGGTCTGCGGTTCGACTGGCAAGCGCGACGCTATCGGCAGCAGGCTGGCAACTTCTCGCTCGAGGAACTGGTCGCGATCCACCTGCAGGTGACCGAGGCCGACAAGGCGCTCAAGTCCGGGGCGACCGGCGACGTCGTGATGCCCGCGCTGGTGACCGCGATCGCCGCCTGAGGGCGCTGGGCCGCTGACGGAATGAGACCGCTACGCGGCCGACGTCTTGTTGACGGCCTTCGCCAGACGGCTCTTCTTCCGGGCCGCCGTCCGCTTGTGGAGGACGCCCTTGCTGGCCGCCTTGTCCAGCGCCCGAGCCGCCTCGCGCTGACGCGCGATCGCGGTCTCCGCATCGCCGTCGCCGACCGCGGTGTGGACCTTCTTGGTCGAGGTCTTGAGCGCGCTCCGGACCGTCGTGTTGCGGTCGTGGCGCTTGCCGTTCTGCCGGTTCCGCTTGATCTGTGACTTGATGTTCGCCATGGACGAGGGAGTCTACCAGTGGGCCCTCTCGCTCCCGAGCCGAGCCGGCGAGGCGGCGCGACTCGTGGCTTCGGATGCGCGGCGTCCTCCCCCGTACCATTGAGGTGCCGTGTCGACCGAGATCTCCCGCATCCGCAACTTCTGCATCGTGGCGCACATCGACCACGGGAAGTCCACGTTGGCCGACCGGATGCTCGAGCTCACGCACACGGTCGATATGCGGGCGATGCGCGCGCAGTACCTCGATCGGATGGACCTCGAACGCGAACGAGGGATCACGATCAAGGCCCAGGCGGTCCGGTTGTTCCACGAGGGCTACGAGCTCAACCTGATCGACACCCCGGGCCACGTGGACTTCACGTACGAGGTCTCCCGGTCCCTCGCCGCCTGCGAGGGGGCGATCCTCCTGGTGGATGCCGCGCAGGGCCTCGAGGCGCAGACCCTCGCCAACTACCACCTGGCGCGCGACGCCGGCCTCACGATCATCCCGGCACTCAACAAGATCGATCTCCCCGCGGCGGAGCCCGCGAAACGCGCCGAGGAGCTCGCGAAGCTGCTCGGGAGCGACCCGGCGGAGATCCTCCACGTCTCAGCGAAGACCGGCGAGGGTGTGGAGGACGTGCTGAAGGCCGTGATCGATCGCGTGCCGCATCCCGAGGGCGACCTGAACGCACCGCTGCAGGCCTTGATCTTCGACTCTGAGTTCGACACGTACCGCGGCGTCATCACGTACATCCGTGTCAAGCAAGGGACGCTGCCCTCCAACGCCACGATCAAGATGTTCGCGACCCACGTCACGTCGGAGGCCGAGGAGACCGGCGTCATGGCACCCGAAGCCACGCCGGTGGAGGCCCTGGGTCCCGGCGAAGTGGGGTACCTCGTCACCGGCCTCAAGGACGTTCACCAGGCCAAGGTCGGCGACACGATCACGCTGGCCGGCAAGCACGGCGCCGCGGAGCCCCTCCCCGGGTACCGCGAACCGAAGCCGATGGTCTGGTCGGGGCTCTACCCGGCAGATGGGAACGATTACTCGGCGTTGCGCGAAGCGCTCGACCGACTGAAGCTCTCGGACTCGGCTTTGGTCTACGAGCCCGAGACGTCGCAGGCGCTCGGGTTCGGCTTCCGTGTCGGGTTCCTCGGTCTCCTGCACATGGACATCGTCCGCGAACGTCTGGAGCGGGAGTTCGATCTCGAGCTGATCTCCACCGCGCCCAACGTTGAGTTCCATGTGTTCCGCGGCACCGACGAGATCGTCGTGCACAACCCCGCCGAGATGCCCCCGGGCGGTGACTACGACCGCGTCGAGGAGCCCGTCATCTACGCCACGATCATCACGCCCTCGACGTACCTGGGTGCGATCTTCGAGCTCTGCCAGGCGCGCCGCGGCGAGATGGTGGACATGCAGTACCTCACGCCCGAGCGGGTGGAGGTCCATTACCTCCTCCCGCTCGCTGAGGTGGTCTTCGACTTCTTCGACCAGCTGAAGTCGAAGACCCGAGGCTTCGCGAGCCTCGACTACGAGCCCTGGGGTCTCCAGGAGGCGAAGCTCGTGCGGGTCGACATCCTGCTCCACGGTGAGCCGGTCGACGCGTTCAGCTCGGTCGTGCACCGGGACAAGGCGTACGAGTACGGCAAGAAGATGACGGAGCGGCTGAAAGAGCTGATCCCGCGGCAGCTCTTCGACGTCGCGATCCAGGCATCGATCGGTTCGAAGGTGATCGCGCGCGAGACGGTGAAGGCCAAGCGGAAAGACGTCCTCGCCAAATGCTACGGGGGCGACATCACACGGAAGCGGAAGCTCCTCGAGACCCAGAAGAAGGGCAAGGAGCGGATGCGCCGCGTGGGCAAGGTGGACGTCCCACAGGACGCGTTCATCGCGGCGCTCCGGGTGGACGAAGGGGCGAAGAAGAGATGACCGCGCCCGGCGGGATCTACGTCCACATCCCCTTCTGCCTCACGCGGTGTGGCTACTGCGACTTCAACGCGTACGCCGGATTGGATGAGCTGAAGCCGAGGTACCTCGCGGCGCTGTTCCGAGAGGCAGAGCTCGCTGCGCCCGGGTGGGCGGGAACAGCGTTCGTGAGCGTCTTCCTGGGAGGCGGAACCCCGACGACGATGGAACCGGACGACCTGCGAACGCTGCTCGCGTACCTGCACGACCGATTCGAGATGACCCCTGACGTGGAGGTCACCATCGAGGCCAATCCGGACACCGTGACCGAAGCCACGTTGTCCGGGTTGCTCGACGCGGGGTTCGCCCGGCTGTCGATCGGGGCGCAGTCCTTCGACCCGGCCGTCCTCCGGTCGCTGGAACGGATCCACCAGCCCACGTCCGTCCGCGCGGCGGTCGCCGCCGCACGGCGGGCGGGGTTCCGCAACCTGAGCCTCGACCTGATCTACGGCGCGAACGGAGAGTCGCTGGAGTCCTGGCGTCGCACCTTGGACGAAACGGTGGCCCTCGGACCCGAGCACGTCTCGGCGTACGCGCTCACGATCGAGCCCGCGACGGCGCTCGGTCGAGAGGTCGCGGCCGGGGAGGTGCCCGGGCCCGATCCCGATCTGCAGGCCGACATGTTCCTCCTGGCTTGCGAGGTGCTCGAAGCCGCCGGCTACGGCCATTACGAGATCTCGAATTGGGCTCGCCCGGGCTTCGAGTGCGTGCACAACCTCGGCTATTGGGAGCGGAGGCCCTACGTCGGACTGGGCGCCGGCGCCCACGGGTACCGCGACGACGTCCGCTGGTGGAACATCCGACCGCCGGAGACATATGTGGAGAAGGTGGAGTCCGGTGAGCTCCCGATCGGCGGCTCGGAGTCGCTCGATCCGTCCGACGCGTACCTCGAGGAGGTCTTCCTCAAGCTCCGGATCCTCGAGGGCGTGCCCGCGTCGTGGTTCGACGCGGGGCGGTACGAGCCATACGTGCAGAGCGGTCTGCTCGTCGACGACTTCGGTCAGCTCGTCCCGACCGAACGGGGGATGCTCCTCCTGAACGAACTGGTCCTCGGCCTTACCGGTTGACGCTTCCGATCTACTCGGGCGGGAACCACTGCACACCACAGCCGGAGCTTTCGAGCGAGTCGAAGGGCAGCGGAACGATCGTCGGCTGCGTGGTGTGCTGGGAGTCGACCACCGTCGCTTCCGTGCCGGTGATGCTCAGCTTCGTCTCGTAGACGTCGCGTACGTCCGAGCCTGGTCCATCAACGGGATGCTGGCTCCGCCACTGGACCACGATCGGGCTGTCGGGGGAGCCCTCGCATCCGATCGCGAAGCTGGACCCCTCGTCGCCTCCGGCCGTGAGGGTGATGCCCTGTCCCGCGGAGAGTCCCATCTGCGGCGCGTCGGACCCGATCATGATCGGAACGAGGCTGGTCTCCTCCTGTGTGGATCGCACGGATGCGTCGATAAGCTCGTACACGGGTGTGGCCGAGTCCTGATGCAAGACGATGAGTTCGGGTGTGCCATCCGCGTCCAGATCGGCGGCGGCGTACGCCCTGCACATCAGGCACCCGGCGTTCACGAAGTACCCTCCATCGGGCAGCCCATCGCCGGTGGTGTCCATCGCCACGATCTCCGTGCCTTCCGCCGCGTCGGTGCAGCGACCGTTCCGTCCCTCCATACCGACCAACGCGGTGTCATCGCGTCCATCTCCAGTGAAGTCGGCGATGACCGTCGACACGTCGCACAGCGGTTCTCCGATCCCGATGTCCATCGTGTTCGAGTCCGTAGCGTTCGGGAAGTTCGAGGCGGATCCGTAGATGGGTCCGTCGCACAGCGTGTTCCCGGGCGCGGGGGCGTCGCCGATCGCCACACGTTCCTTGGTCGCGTCGATGACGGTCGCGACGGTCCCGTCGACCCGGAGGACGGTCGAGCGGACGACGGCATCCGGCGGAAGGTGGTCGACCGACTGCACCGTGAACGTCGCGCCGTCCGGCGCCGTGTCGCAGCGTGCCAGTTCCGCGTGTCCAACCACGTCGACCCAGGCGAACTGGAGTGGCCCCGTCTGGACGTTCCCGATCCCTTGCGGATCGACGACGTCGATCGGCTCGATCGCGGGCGGGGACGTCGTCAGGGCGAAGAGCCGGACGCCGTATCCATCCGCGCCCGCTTCCGACACGGCGACCTCCGACGTGCCGTCGCCGTTCACATCCGGCGCCGCGAACGTCTCGCACCCCACCGGCGGGAAACACTCGCTCAGCTTGACCGGTGGCGTCTCCGCGACTCCATCGTCGTTCAGATCGGCGGCCACGAAGCGATCTCCCTCGCCGGGCTTCGGGCAAACATCGGTCGCGCGCGTGAAGACGTAGGCGGTCCCTGGGTCGCCGGCAACCGTGATCGGCATCGACATCGTGCGGCAGATCGGGAAGTCGAGGCCGAGGTTGCGGATCGGTTCGGATGCTGTGGCGACGGGCGCCGGCTGAGGTCGGAAGGTTCGACCGATTGCGAAGAACGAGCCGGCCGTTGCGAGCAGGACGACGCTGACGAGTCCGATCGTGCCGATCTTGCGGGTCATCGCTCGCCGGCGCTTGCGGGCGCCGAGCTTCCCAACCAGGTCATCCTGGCCAGCGGGCCGCGGCGCCGACTCGCGCATCCGGACCTTCAGCTGGTCATCGATGCTCGGCATGGCTGTTCTCCTCGTGGGGGTCCTCAACGAGCGAGAGCGCATCAGCCAGATGCGCGCGCGCCTTGAACAGCTGGCTCTTCACCGTGCCCTCGCTCGTTCGCATCTGCTTGGCGATCTCCTCCGTGCTGAGATCGAGGACGTATCGGAGCACAGCAACCTCGCGCTGGCGTCGGGGAAGCCCCGCCAGCGCGCGGGCGATGTCGACCCGGTCCCCGCTCGGCTGGATCGGAGGCGCTGCGACCAGTCTGGGTCGCGCGAGTCGCTCCACCCGGAGGCGTCGCAGGCGGCTCCGGGACAGGTTCAGGGCCACCGCTGCGACCCACCGGTCGAGCGCCGCGATCTGCTCACCGCGTTCGGTCCGTTCCCACGCGCGCACGATCGCCTCCTGAACCGCGTCCTCGGCCGAGGCGGCATCACCCGTCACGAGCGCCACCGCGCCGACCAGCCGCGGGTATCGCTCGCGCAGGAACTCCCGGAGCTCGACCTCGTCCACCATGCCCCTCTCGACCGAGCCTAGGACGCCCGAGGCGCGGCCGCGGTTGCCTCGGGGGCGTCGATACCCTCGGGTATCGTGGGCGCCCATGCCGGAGGTCACCTGTCCGCGGTGCGAGACGCGTCAGCCGATCGAAGCCGGCGCCGCCGGCTACACGTGCGTCCGATGCGGTGCTCGATGGGTGTTCGCCGGCTGCGAGAACTGCGGCCAGCGGTTCCACATGCCGCCCGACACGACGTCGTGGACCTGTCCGAACTGCGGGCATCAGAACGGACCGGCCGTTCGGGTAGCGCCGGCTCCGCCCGACGTCCCCATGACGCCGGCGCCGGCGGGAGGCTCCGCCGCCGAACGGAGGCGGCGACTCCGTCTGGGAACCATCGCGTTGGTTGGGATCGCCGCGGTCGTCTTGGGGTCGTTCCTCCTCACCCGAGGCGATGGGACCACGGGCACGCAGAGCCCGAGTCTGGACGCGGTTGCCACGATGTGCCTGCACCTGCGCGATCTTCAGACCCCGCGCGTCGACGCGTTCACCCGCGTTGCCACCGAGCTCGCCTCCGACGCCGACGCGATCGACGCCGCCGGCGACCCGCAGACGGCGGCTGCCGTTCGGAGGCTTCGGCGCGCGGTGATCGGATACCGCGATGCGCTGCAGACCCAGGCGGGCGACGACACCACAGCGGCGGCCGCCATGGCCCAGGCGCTCGGCGATCCCGACATCCCCTGCTAGGGAGCCGAAAGTCCTTCATCCGCGCGGTGCTTAGCACTCTGGGGATGAGAGTGCCAGCTATCATCGGAGCGTGGCGGATCGCGGAGAGCTCGGGCAGCGCAAGGCTGCCGTTCTGCACACCATCGTGGAGGAGTACGTCCGGACCGGTGAGCCGGTCGGCTCCGAGACGATCGCCGAGCGTGCCAGCCTGGGCGTGTCGAGCGCCACGATCCGCAACGAGATGGCCGCGCTCGAGGAGCTCGGGCTCCTGAGCCACCCCCACACGTCGGCCGGAAGGATCCCGACCGACGCCGGGTACCGGCACTACGTCGATACGTTGCCCGCGCGCGGCCGGCTGAAGGACGTTCAGCGCAGGGCCATCGCCTCGCACTTCGCCGAGGCGATCTTGGACCTCGAAGAGGTGCTCAAGGGCTCCGTGATGCTGCTGTCGCGGTTGACCCAGTACGCCGGCGTGGCCGTCCCGCCGGGAGCGGCCGAGGAACAGCTCGTTCGGCTCGAGCTGATCGACATGGGTCCGACGATGATGGTCCTGGCGGTCGGACAGCACGGCCGCGTCGACAAGCAGATCCTGGATCGACCCGAGCACTGGAGCGCCGAGGCGTTCCACGGCGCGCAGCGGAAGCTCCGCGGTTTGCAGGGCAAAACCTATTCGGACTCGCAGGCGAAGCTGCTGGAGCTGGCGGCGACGGTCTCCGCCGACGAGCACGACCTGCTGCTGGTGGTCGCCGACGTGTTGCGTCTCGCGACGCGCGGGGACCATGCCACCCACGTGATGGTCGGCGGCGTCGCGAACCTCGCCGATGAGGCGCAGACCTGGCGGCGGGAGACCCTCCGACGCCTCTTCGAGACGCTCGAGCGCGAACAGGAGATGCTCCAGGTCCTCCATGACGTTGCGGCCGATGACGTGAGCGTGACGATCGGGGCCGAGCATCCGACGACCGGGGGATGGGAGGCTTCGATCGTCACGGCGCCGTTCCGGGCGGGTGACGTCAACCTCGGCACGATCGGGATCGTCGGGCCGACCAGGATGGACTACCTGCTGGCGATGGCGTCGGTCCGCGCGGTCGCCGAACGCTTGTCCGAGGCCGCGACGGAGCTCGACCAGTAGGTCATGGCGCCGGCGCGCGATCTCTACGAGATCCTCGGCATCGAGCGCGATGCGAGCGATGACGATATCCGCAAGGCGTACCGGCGCCTCGCGCGTGAGCTCCATCCGGATGTGAACGCCGAGCCACGATCCGAGGAGCGCTTCAAGGAGGTCGCCGGCGCCTACGAGATCCTCTCGGACCCGGAGAAACGGGCGCGGTACGACGCGTTCGGCGCGGGCGGGCCCGGGGGCCAGCCGTTCGCCGACATCTCGGACATCTTCGAGATGTTCTTCGGCCAGGGCGGTTTCGGTGGGATCGGCTCGCGGCGACGCGGGCCGCGAACACGCACGCGCCGGGGCGAGGATGTCGGCGTCCGGCTCCGTCTGTCGTTCAGCGAGGCCGCGTTCGGGGTTCGCGAGGACGTCCAGATCGAGCGGCTCGTCGTCTGCGACCGGTGTCTGGGCAATGGGGCCGAACCGGGAACGGCGCCGATCGCCTGCCGGACGTGCGGCGGGACCGGTGAGGTCCAGAGCGTGCGGCGGAGCGTCTTCGGAACGCTGATGACGGCGTCGCCGTGCGCGACCTGCGGCGGGACCGGCCAGGAGATCCCCGACCCGTGCGAGGCGTGCGCGGGCCAGGGCCGGATCCGGCAGGCGTCGACGGTCGCGGTCGAGATCCCGGCCGGCGTGTCCGACGGGATGGAGCTCCGCGTGACCGGGAGCGGGCACGCCGGCGTGGCCGGCGGGCCCGCGGGCGACCTGTTCGTCCGGCTCGAGGTCGAAACGACCGAGCGGTTCGAACGACGCGGGCAGGACCTGTTCGCGGTCCTCGACATCTCGGTGACGAACGCCGCGCTGGGCGGAGACGTCCGGATCGAGGGGATCGATGGGACCGAGACCGTCCGCGTCGACGCGGGGACCGAATCCGGCACGATCATCCGTCTCAAGGGCAAGGGCATCCCCAACCTCAACCGGCGGGGGAGGGGCGACCTGTTCGTGACGCTGCACGTGGTGACGCCGAGGGAGCTGTCGCGCGAGGAGCGCGAGCTCTTCGCGCGACTGGCGGAGCTCCGGGGTGAGCCGCGCAACGGCGCGGCCACCGCGGAGCTCCGCCGCCCAGAGTTCTGAGCGCAGGGGTAGGCTCGCTCCCGATGAGCGACACCAACTGCCTGTTCTGCAAGATCGCCGCTCGGGAGGTTCCTGCGGAGATCCTCCGGGAGTCCGATCGGGTGATCGCCTTCCGCGACATCAACCCCCAGGCGCCAACGCACATCCTGCTGATCCCCAAGGAGCACATCGAGTCCCTGAACGCCATCCGCGACGAGCACGGCCCGTTGCTGGCGGACATCGTCCAGGCGGCGGCGCATCTGGCTCACACGGAGGGCGTCGACGAAAGCGGCTGGCGACTCGTGTCGAACGTGGGTCCCGACGCAGGTCAGGCGGTCTTCCACCTGCACTTCCACCTGCTGGGCGGCCGTCCGATGGGCTGGCCACCGGGCTGACAGCGAGTAGCATAGAGGTGGCCGTCCGCAGGACGGCCTTCGCACTTCGAGCAGGAGGGAACGGGGCGTCGCCCCGGATGTCGGAACACGTGGCAGCCGCCACCACACAGATGAAGATCCTGGTCCCGGGTCACCAATCCATGGTCGCCCTGCTCGGCCAGCGCGATTCCTTCCTGAAGCTCATCGAAGGCGCCTTCGGGGCGGACATCCTCGTTCGGGGCAACGAGATCACGATCTCGGGGCCCCCCGATGAGGCGGAGCGCGTCGGGCGCATCTTCGAGGAGCTCCTCGAGCTCCTGGAGCGGGGCCACGACCTCACCGAGGACTCCGTCGGGCAGACGATCGCGATGGTCACCGGCGGCGTCGTCGAACCCGGCGAGGAGGAGCTTCCGCGACCGAGCGAGGTCCTCGGTGACAACCTCTTGTCATCGCGGGGCAAGAAGATCGCGCCCAAGACCTTCGGACAGAAGCGGTACGTCGACGCGATCCGCCACTCCACGATGACCTTCGCGATCGGGCCAGCGGGAACGGGCAAGACGTACCTCGCGGTCGCGGTCGCGGTGCGAGCGCTCCAGGAGCGTCAGGTCTCGCGGCTGATCCTAACGCGCCCGGCGGTGGAGGCGGGCGAGCGGCTCGGGTTCCTGCCGGGCTCGCTCTACGAGAAGATCGACCCGTACATGCGGCCGCTCTACGACGCCCTGTACGAGATGACCGGTCCGGACACGCTGCCGCGCCTCATGGAGCGCGGCGTCGTCGAGGTCGCGCCGCTCGCGTTCATGCGGGGGAGGACGCTGAACGACGCGTTCATCATCCTGGACGAAGCGCAGAACACGACCCCCGAGCAGATGAAGATGTTCCTCACACGGATGGGGTTCGGCTCGAAAGCCGTCGTGAACGGCGACGCCACCCAGGTCGACCTGCCGAGCGGCCAGCTCTCGGGTCTCCACATCGTGGAGGAGATCCTGGAAGGCATCGAAGGCATCTCGTTCGTCCATCTGGGCGGCAAGGACGTCGTGCGTCACAAGATCGTGCAGGACATCGTCGAGGCGTACGGCCGCTACGGCCAACAGCGGCTCGCCGCCGATGACTGAGCCACGATGAGCGACGATCCGAGCGGCGGCCATACCTCGCCCACCGCGCCCGCGGTCCTGATCAGCGACCGCCAATCCGCGCCGGTCGACGTCGTCGCGTTGGCGTCGCTCGCGCGCCAGACCTTGCTCGCCGAGGGGCTCAGCGAGGTCGAGCTCTCGCTCAGCTTCGTCGACGAGGCCGAGATGGAGGACCTCCACGTTCGGTACCTCGACGAACCGGGGCCGACCGACGTGCTCAGCTTCCCCCTGGACGGCGAGGACGAACGCGGTCTGCGCGTGCTCGGCGACGTCGTGATCGCGCCGGCGGTCGCGGCGCGCAACAACCCGGGCGATCCCGCGGGCGAGCTCCGTCTGCTCGTCGTCCACGGCGTCCTGCATCTCCTCGGGTACGACCACGAGGAGGACGCGGAGAAGGCGACGATGTGGGCCCGCCAGACCGCCTACAGCGGGGTCGAGGCGCCATGACGTCCGCCGATTGGCTCTCGCTCGCCCTCGTCATCGTCTCGATCGTGGGTGTCGGGTTCTTCGCGGCGTCCGAGGTCGCGATCACGCGTATGAACCGGGTGCGAGCGTTCCGTCTCCGCGAGGACGGCCGCCGCGGTGCCACCCAGCTCGTTCGGATCGTGGAGAACCCCGCTCCGTTCCTCAACGTCGTGCTGTTCCTGACGCTGCTGTTCACGATCGGGGGCTCGACGATCGCGACGTCGTTCGCCGTGCGTCATTTCCACCAAGCGGGGGAGATCGTGGCGACGATCGGGATGACCCTGCTGCTGTTCGTCTTCGCCGAGGTGACGCCGAAGACCTTCGCGATCGAACGCACCGACCGGGTGGCGCTCGTGGTTGCGCCGGCGGTCGTGTTCCTCGGACGCATCCTCGGGCCGTTCGCGAAGGCGCTCCTCGTGTTCGCCAACGTGCTGATGCCCGGCAAGGGGTTGAAGGAAGGCCCGTACATCACCGAGCAGGAGCTCCGCGCGTCCGCCGAGGTCGCATCCGAAGAAGGCGTGATCGAGGAGGGGGAGAAGGAGCTGATCCACTCCATCTTCGAGTTCGGCGACACGATCGTCCGCGAGGTCATGGTCCCACGGCCCGACGTGATCGCGGTCGAGGACATCGCGACCCTCCGTGACGTGCAGGCGCTCGTGCTCGAACACGGCTACTCCCGGATCCCGGTGTTCCACGAGGATCTCGACGACGCCGTCGGGGTCGTCTTCGCGAAGGACGTCCTCAAGGCCCTGTACCAGGGAGAGGACGACATGCCGCTGACCGACATCTGCCGGCCGGCGCGGTTCGTGCCGGAGTCGAAGAAGGTCGCGGATCTGCTCCGCGAGATGCAGCAGGAGAAGTTCCACCAGGCGATCGTCACCGACGAGTACGGGTCGGTCACCGGCATCGTCACGCTCGAGGATCTGCTCGAGGAGCTGGTCGGGGAGATCACGGACGAGTACGACACCGAAATGCCCGACGTGGTCGAGGTCAGCGAAGGGGTCTACCGCGTGTCGGGGAAGACCTCGATCGACGACGTGAACGAGCTGCTCGATGCCGAGCTCCCGGACGAGGAGTGGGATACGGTCGGGGGGCTCGTCCTCGAGCTGTTCGGCAAGATCCCGGAACCGGGTGAGGAGATGGAGTTCCAGGGTCTGCGGTTCAAGGCGGAAGAGGTCCAGGGACGCCGGGTCGCCACCGTGCTCATCACGAGGGAACCTGCATCGGCCGATCCGCAGGAGGAGGTCGTCGGTGACTGAGCCACACGTGCCAGCCGTGCCGGAGGAGATCAAGGCGTTGATCGACGACGCCGTCGAGCGTGCCCGCGACGCTATGGGCCGGGCGTACGCCCCCTACTCGGGCTTCGCGGTCGGTGCGGCGATCGTCGCGAACGGTCGGATCTTCACCGGCCAGAACATCGAGAACGCGAGCTACCCCGTTTCGGTCTGCGCCGAGCGCAACGCCGTCGCCCACATGATCGACGCGGGCGAACGACGGATCGACGCGGTCGCGGTGGTCACCGCCGCCGAGGCCCCGACGCCCCCGTGCGGGGCGTGCCGGCAGGTGCTCTGGGAGTTCGGACCCGAGTCGCTGGTCATCGCCGAGACCACGGGTGGCGAACGGCTCACGTGGGCGCTCGAGGACCTGCTCCCGAGCGCATTCGGACCGGACGATCTGCGTCGATGACCGCCTTCCGGAGCGGCGTCGTCGCGGTGGTCGGGAGACCGAACGTCGGCAAGTCCACGCTCGTGAACGCTCTGGTTGGGCAGAAGGTCGCGATCGTCTCCGACAAGCCGCAGACGACCCGGCGCGGGATCCACGCGATCTGGTCCTCCGAGGGAGCGCAGGTCGTGTTGACCGACACGCCCGGGTATCACAAACCCAGGACGCTCCTCGGTGCGCGGCTGAACGAGCTCGTCGGCGACGCGGTCTCGGGCGTCGACGTCGTCCTGCACGTCGTCGACGCGGCCGCCGGGGTGGGCACCGGCGATGCGTTCGTCTACGAGCATCGGGTCCGGCCGACGGGGGCCCGGGCGATCTGCGTCGTGAACAAGGTCGACGCCACCTTCGGCCGTTCGGAGGTTCCGCAGCTCGCCGCCGCGGGTGCGCTCGGCGAGTACGACGAGATCGTGCCGGTGTCCGCGCGCCAGGGCAAAGGCGTCGGGATGCTCCGGCGGCTCATCCTCGAACGGATCCCCGAGGGCCCCGCCCTCTACCCGGAGGAGACGATCACGGACCAGCCGCTCGACGTGCGGCTCGCGGAGATCGTGCGGGAGAAGGCGCTGGCCGTCACGCGGCAGGAGGTCCCCCACTCGATCGCGGTCGTGGTCGAAGAGCTCGAGTACGACGACTCGCTCACGAAGGTGCACGCGTCGTTGATCGTCGAGCGTGAGTCGCAGAAGGGGATCGTGATCGGGCGCGGCGGTGAGACGCTCAAGACGATCGGGTCGCGCGCCCGTGAGGAGATGGAGCTCCTCCTGAGGACGAAGGTCTACCTGGATCTCCACGTGAAGGTCCTCAAGGAGTGGCAGCGGGACCCTCGCGCGCTAGAGCGCCTGGGGTTCTAGGTCACCTGGAGCGTCGCCGTCATCTGCGGGTGCAGCGTGCAGACGACCGCGTAGGTGCCCGGCGCGATGCCGGCGAGCGACGCCTGGCCGCTCGCGCCGCCGTCGAGCTTCTCGTCGATCGCCGTCCCGTCCACCGTGAAGGTGTGCTCCGTGCTCCCGGTGTTCTGGAGCGCGACGGTGGCGCCGACCGGCGCGCCGATGCAGGTGGGCTCGAATGCGAAATCCTTGAGGTCGACCGTCTGTGTCGGTCCACTCGGCGTACAGCCCGAGGGCGCCTTCGAGCTCGAGCACGCGATGCCTGCGACGCAGAGCATCAGGAGTACGAGGAGGGATCGGAGGGTCCGCATCGGCGCCCGAGCCTACCGGTAGTCCCGCTCCCGCGGCACGTCGATTACCCTGGATGACATGAGCAGCCTGGCGCCGCTGGTGCCCGCCATCACGTCGTCCGAGGCGTCCGCGATGGCGATGCGCACGCCCGCAGTCGACGCGGTCGGCCTGGAGGAGCGTGCCGCCTCGCTCGCCACCCGGTCGATCAAGCGCGACGCCAAGCTCTGGGCGCTCGACCTCGCGATCCGCTGCACCGATCTGACGACCCTCGAGGGCTCGGACACGGTCGGCAAGATCGTGGCGATGTGCTCGAAGGCGGTCCGGCCCGACCCGCTCGATCCGACGGTCCCAGCGGTCGCGGCGGTCTGCATCTATCCGTGGCTCGTTCCCACCGCGGTGACGCATCTCGCCGGGTCCGGCGTGCGCGTGGCGAGCGTCGCGGGGGGGTTCCCCGCGGGATTGGGTCCCCTCGAGGTTCGGCTCCAGGAGATCCGTGACGTCGTGGCGATGGGCGCCGACGAGGTCGACATCGTGCTCAACCGCTCGCTCTTCCTGGGTGGCCGGTACCAGCAGGCGTTCGAGGAGCTGGCCGCCGCGCGGGATGCTGCCGGCACCGCCCATCTGAAGGTGATCCTGGAGACCGGCGAGCTCGGATCGTACGACCGGGTCCGGCAAGCGAGCGTGCTGGCGATGGCGGCCGGCGCCGATTTCATCAAGACGTCGACCGGGAAGATCGGCGTGAACGCGACCCTCCCGACGGCGCTCTGCATGTTCGAGGCCGCGCGCGACTTCCACCGGGACAC
>DATAEV010000171.1:0-8741 GCA_036257875.1 Actinomycetota bacterium
CGCGGCCGCCATGTGGCGGCACGACCCGAGCTCGTCCGCGATCCGGGCGAGGTGGAGGTGCTGCTCCGCAGGATGATGACGCTCAACCCACGCCTCGCATCGTTCATCCCGTTCATCGAGAAGGGTGACGAGATCGACCCGGGGAAGCTTCGGATGGCGATCGAGCATGGGTTCTGCGTCGTGCGCTGGAGGATCGCCGAGACCCGATGATAAGGACGGTCAGCCGACTGACGCCGTCCCGCAACACCCGGTTCACGCCTCGGTAGCATCGGGACATGTCGTGGCAGGCCGTGGTCTCCGCGCTCTGCTGGGGAGTCGTCATCGTCGTATGGATCGCAGGGGGGATCGACAGCCTCCGCAACGCTCCGAAGGTCGAAACGAGAGCCGGATCGGGTGCGATCCCGCTCGCGCTCGTGATCGTCGTGATCTTGATACTCGCGCCGATCCATTGGGATGCGGTTTCGTTCCGCTCGACCGGGCTCGAGGTGATCGGAGCCGTCATCCTGATCGCCTCGACGGTCTTCACGATCTGGTCACGCCTCGTGCTCGGATCCATGTGGTCGGCGACAGCCGTCGCTCGTGTCGATCACGAGCTACGAACCAGCGGGCCTTACGCGGTGACGCGGCACCCGATCTACACCGGGTTGATCGGGATGGTGCTCGGGACCGCTCTCGTGAGCGGGAACGGGGAGTGGATCCTCATCCTGATCGCCGTGGTCGTCATCCTCGTCGCGAGGGCCAGTCGGGAGGAGCGCGTGATGGCGTCGACCTTCCCTCAGAGGTACGAGGCGTATCGCAAGAGGGTGCCCGGCTTCGTCCCTAGGCCGCGGATCCATCACCGGCCCTAACGTCGTCAACCAGGCCATCTAAAGAGGGACTCCGCTAATGCGCTGGGATAAGCCCGATCGCGTCTGGGGCTGAGCGCCGCTAGAGGGCCGGTAGTTGCACCGTGACGCGGAGCCCTCCGCCGGCCCGGGGGGCGAGGGTGAGGGTTCCGTCGTGCGCGTGCGTGATGCTCTTCGCGATCGCCAGGCCGAGGCCCACACCTGCGTGGTCGGTGCGTTGGCGTTCGGTGCCACGCTGGAACGGCTCGGCGAGCGTGGAAACGAACCCCGGCTCGAGCTCCTGGCCGGTGTTCTCGACGGTGAGCACAGCACCCTTGGGCTGAACGCGGGTCGTGATCCACACGGTGCTCCGTTCAGGCGGGCTGTGGACGATCGCGTTGTGGACGAGGTTCGTGCTCAGCTGCAGCAGGAGGGCATGTGACCCGATGGCAGGGGTCGTGTCCGCGGAGGTTTCGACGGTGACGCCCTGCTTCTCTGCGAGCGGGAGAAGCGTTTCGGTGGCCTCCTCCACGATGAGGGAAAGGTCGACGTCTTCTCGGGTGAAGGACCGTTGGTCGGCGCGGCTGAGGAGGAACAATGCTTCGGTGAGGTCAATCGCTCGGGTGTTGACGGCGCGGAGGCGCTCGACGAGCTCGCCATCAGCGCCGTTCGGATCCTTCCTGGCGACGTCGAGTAGTGTCTGCGAGATGGCAAGCGGAGTGCGCAGCTCATGGGAGGCGTTCGCCGCGAATCTCCGCTGTTCGGCGACGTGTGCTTCGAGCCGGTCGAGCATGGCGTCGAAGGAGTCGGCGAGTTCGCGGAACTCGTCTTGACGGCCCTCCAACTCGATCCGGTGGCTGAGCGACCCCTTCGCAGCCATACGCGTGGCGTCCGTGATGCGTGTCAACGGGCCGAGCATCCGGCCGGCGAGTAGCCATCCCCCGAGCAGCCCGAACGCCAGCAGGAACGCCACGAGGATCCCCGCGGTCGGAGCGAACGCGCGCAGGAGGTCGGCGTGGCTGCGCACCATGAAGATCACACCAGGGTGCACACCACGCGAAAGGGAGAGATACCCGACGGCGAGCAGCACGGCACCCGCGAGCATGAGGAACCCCGCGTAGCTGAGGGTCAGTTTGAGCCGAACGCTCAACCCGGGGCCTCTATCCACGATCCCCTCCCTTCCCTCCGGTGTCTGGTTGGGCGTCGATGCGGTAGCCGGAGCCCGGCACGGTTGCGATGATCCATGGTTCGCCGAGGCGCTTGCGCAATCCCGAGACCGTGATCCGCACCGCGTTGGTGAACGGGTCTGCGTTCTCATCCCACGCCCGTTCCAGGAGCTCTTCCGCGCTGACGACGCCGCCTTCGGCGGCGACGAGGACTTCGAGCACTGCGAACTGCTTCCTGGTCAGCGCCACGAAGCGGCCGTCGCGGTAGACCTCCCGGCGGAACGGATCAACACGCAGACCTGCGAGCTCTCGGACGGGCGGCCGATGGTACGCGCGCCTGCGGTCGAGCGCTCTGAGACGGAGGACGAGCTCTTGGAATTCGAACGGCTTGGTGAGGTAGTCGTCGGCGCCGAGCTCGAACCCGGAAGTCTTGTCGTCGAGCCGGTCGGCAGCGGTCAGCATGAGGATCGGCATGCCGCTGCCCCCCGCGACGATGCGTTCGGCGATCTCGTCACCGGTAGGTCCGGGGATGTCTCGGTCGAGGACGGCGATGTCGTAGCCGTTGACGCTCAACAGCTCCAGAGCGGCGTCGCCGTCGCCGGCGATGTCTGCCGCGATCGCCTCCAGGCGCAGGCCGTCGCGGATGGCTTCTGCCATGTAGGGCTCGTCCTCGACGATCAACACCCGCATGCTCCGATGGTAAAGCCGGCGCGTATCGTCCGCATATCTGAAACCCGATACGTGCTGGCAACATCACGCTGCCTTGACTGGCAGCGTGACCTATCGCGAAGCAGCACGAACCACGCCCCGTCGGATCGGCCGGGTCCCTGTCGCGGTCCTGCTCGTCGTCGTCGCGGCTATCTCTGCACCCCTCGGCAAGCGGTTGGTGGCATCCTCGTCCTCGACGGCCGCGTCACCCGTTGACGTTCTTGGCGGTGAGCAGGGTGGTGCGCTTGGCCAAGCGCTCCCCAGCACGGTGTGGCCGGCGTACGGTCAGGCCGCTGTCCAGGTAGGTCAGTCGGAGGTCCAAGCCGGCCCGAACCAGCACGCGGCTCCGATCGCCAGCGTCGCGAAGGTGATGACCGCCTATCTCGTGCTCCGTGACCACCCGCTCGGGCTCGGCCGGGACGGCCCGGTGATCACGCTGACCGACGCCGATGTCGCCGATACCGATCGTCGGCGCGGCCAGGGGGAGTCGATCGTGCCCGTCGTGGCCGGAGAGCAGTTGACCGAGCGGCAGGCGCTCGAGGCTCTACTGCTCCCTTCCGCGAACAACATCGCCGCGGTTCTCGCGCGATGGGACGCCGGCTCGGTTGAGGGGTTCGTTGATCGGATGAATGCAACGGCACGCTCGCTCGGCATGGCCGATACCCGCTACACCGATCCGAGCGGATACGACGATGCGACCGTGTCGACTGCCGCCGACCAGGTGCGCGTCGTCCAACGGGCCATGCGCCTGCCGGTGTTCGCGAGCATCGTCGCCACATCGAGCACGACGCTGCCGGTCGCCGGCACCGTACGCAACACCAACACATTGCTCGGGTACGGCGGGTTCGTCGGCGTCAAGACCGGCTCGACCCCCGCTGCCGGCGGCTGCTTCGCCTTCCGGGCCATCCGCAGGATCGAAGGGAAGCGGACGACGGTCACAGGGGTCGTGTTGGGTCAGCCCGGCCCTGACCTGGAAGTGGCGGGTCTCGCCGCCACCACCATCGTCGACCGCATCGCCGGTCATCGGGCTACGCCAGATGTGGGGCAGCGAACCTTGCCGCCACTGCCTGCGCCCGGGCTAGCGGGCTGGTGAGTGAGAGTCAGCGCCTCAGTTCTGAGAAGGCTCTTCAGGTTGTGGGTGATCGTTCGTAGGAGTCGGTGGGTCGTTCTCAGAACTCGCTGACCTGCGCGAACACCGGGGGGTAGGTGATCCAGAAGCTGGAACCCCGAGGGCTGGCAGAGCTTCGTCTGGGACCCCGAGGTTCCGCCGATCATCAAGGAGGCGGGTCACAAGGACGTGCCGCAGGCCGCCATGTACAGCGGCCGATACGACGCCTGACGGGACCGAGCCAGATCGGCCGGCGGGAGACGAGCATGGATCTCGGCGCGATCGCGGGCTGGGCCAGCGTCGTCCTAGGTCAGCTCGTCTCCTGGCCGCAGGTTCTGAAGCTGCGACGCGAGCGAGGCGACGGCGTCTCGCTCGCGTCGTACGCGATCGTCACTGTTTCGATGACGTTGTTCTTCCTCCACGCCGTCGCGATCGGCGATGTCGTTTCGGTGGCGTCCGTGCCTGTCTCGATGGTCCCGAACATCCTGATCGCGACGACCCTGCTCCGTCGGCGACCCCTTCGTGATCCGGCTACCGATGCTCGGCGATCGCGACGGTCATGTCCCTGGTGCGGGTTGAACAAACAACCCAGGCCCGTCGACGCTCTGGTCGGCCAGTCAACCAGTCAACTTGTCGCGAGAATGACCGGAACCGACTACCCGCTGGTGAGGTCAGGTGAGATTCAACGAAGACGTCGATCTACGAACACGTCGTAGCGCACCTGCCGGCTGAGGGGCCTGGGCTCTCGCCGGGCGGGGACGTGCTACCAGACGACCCCAGAGGCAAGGAGGACCTCATCAGGTTCGCCCCGGGCCTGGTCGATCGCATCCTGGATCCCGGCACAGCACTCTCGGCTGAGCAGACGGCTTCATCGCTGATGCCACCGTTCGTCAAGGCGGCTTTCGCCTGGGCCAGGGGGGAGCCGGATTCTCGAAGCAGCAGGTAGTCGCGTCCGGTCTCGCGCAAGATCCAGGCCTTGATTTCCGGCCGTTGCGTCGAGGCGAGCTGCCGCACGAGGGCGATCCGTCCCCAGCCTTCGGTCACCTTCGCGAGCTCCCACAGGCCGTCGTCTCGCGATCCGAAAGCGTTCGTGATCGCCATGCCGGCGTAGTCGGTGAACTCCGTACGTCGACTTATACCGAAAGCTCGTCGCGGTCGAACAGTTGGGGTTCCTGGAACCGTTCGTCCGACGGGTCATCGCATCACGCGTCCCCAGGCGGAATGCGCGGTCGGTCGCACTGCGGCTCGTCAAGGAATCCGCCGACCGTCTCCCCGTGAAAGTCGGCGTCGTGCTGTTGGGGATCTGCGCCCGACGAAAGGACGAAGGGATCCTGTTGACGATCGCGCGTCACCCGTTGATCGTCGATCAGCCGAGCATGCTGATGCCCGGGAAGAAGGGACTCGAGAAGGTTCCCTACCGGTTCAGCTACCGCTACCGGTGCGCCGGCGAGCCGGGCTGCCACGGGCACAAGCAGAGCATCGTTGACTGGGAGGATCGCCGAGGCGTTCAGGAGATGGCGCGATCAGTACGGCGAGGCCGACGCGCTGGAACGCATCGAGAGGAAGTGGACCCAGCAGGTCTGGGCTCCGGATCGCGACGCGGCTCTGTTCACGGGCAACCAGTTCAAGAACCCAGACGGGTTCCTCGTGTTGGGGGTGTTCTGGCCGCCGAAGGCCGCTACAGGTGATGGATCACGAGATCCGGCGCAAGGCGAGCTGCTTCCTCCGCGATGACGCCGCGGTGGCATACCTCCGGGTCGTCCTCGTAACAGAGGATGCACACGCGCTCGATTCCCGCGTGCGCGAGTAGGAGCTCGACGCGGGGTCGTCGGCCGTTCCGCAGCATCCTGCGGTAGCGGCGTTTCCCTTCTGCCAGGCCGCCGTTCTTCCACAGGTCGCGGATCTCGACCGGGTTCCCGAGAGCCCGATCGGACTCGTAGGTGATCCCCTCCTTGCGGAGCGCGTCGAACAGCGGCATCGCTGAGAAGCCGCGCTTGCGTGAGGCCGGGCGCTCGCGTACATCAACCAGCCGAGCGATCTCGTTGTCCTTCAAGAGCCGCACGAACTGGGGAAGCGTTCGCCCCTCGTAGCCGACGGTTAACAGTTCCATTGGCGGCGCCATCCTAGCCGCGCCCACCCACGAGACGGTGTAGGTGATCCAAGCGAACCTGCTCGATGACTGCCGTGTCCGACCCTGAAGTTACACTCATGTAACTCGATGAAACCTGCCGACTGGCAGGAGAAGGGTGGACCAGCATGGCCAGCAAGAGCGCATCCAGCGGCAAGCGAGGACGAAGCGCCGTCACCGGGAAGTTCGTGAAGCAGTCGACCGTCAAGAAGAACCCGAAGACGACGCTCAACGAGAAGACCAGCAAGGGCAAGGGCAAGAAGTAACAACCTGACCACCACAACCGTCGATCGCGCTCAGGCAGCGTCCCAGGTCGGCAGGAGCGGGGAATCGCCTACCCGAAGAGCTGCGCCGGGCCAAGGACCACGACACGTTCCTGCCCGTCCTCGTCGAGTTCGGCTCGGACGGTGTCGATCCGCTCGCGGGCCTCGCTTGAGAAAAGACGAAGGGGCGACCAGGTGGAGGTGCCCGTTCTGCGCCGGCCGCTTGCGCTCACGGCGGATCCCGGCGTCCATGCGGAGGTCACGTACCACCCCGCTCGTGGACCTTCCACCCGGCGCGACATGCTGCAACGGCATCGTCACCGCCTCGGCCGAGGAGCTTCCCCATCGGCAGAGCTTCTTCCCGGGGACCACCGCTTGGCGCATCTCGTACAACCGTCGTCAGGTCGTTGAGGGCGTGAACGCGATGCTGAAGGGCGGGTTCGTCGACATCCAGCACAAGTTCTTCCGTGTATTCGGTCTCACGAAGACGAAGCTCCTGCTCGCCTTCACCCTGGTCGGGTGCAACCTCGAGGCCATCCGCTCGTTCCTCGCGAAGAAGGCGGCGAAGGCGGTCGCCGCCGCGAAGGACTCGGGCAAGAGGAAGAAGCGCCGCAAGGGAACCTGGACGCAGATCCTCGGATCTCCTGATCCGTCCTCCGACATCCGTCGGGATCTGGCCGCGCGCCTCCTCCGACCTGATCCTCCCCGCCGTCCTGCACCACTCGTTGCTTGATCAAGGATGTCATCGGCATGTTCCGATGACGTCCTTCGCGCTCTCAGACGGCTGATCACCGTCCAGATGGATGACGCCGGCGCCCGGATCGGCTCTTCGCGTGCCGCAACGTGCCTTCGATCGCACGGAACACCGGTCGAGGTGCTCTTCATCGGAGTTCTGAGATGTCGGGGGCCTCAGTTTTGAGAACACCCCCCGGCCGGTCGGTGGGCGGGGGAGGATTCGAACCTCCGTAGGCTGTGCCGGCGATTTTACAGACCGCTCCCTTTGGCCGCTCGGGCACCCGCCCCGACCGGCGATGATAGCAACCGCTATCCTGCGGCCATGGCCCAGAGCTCATTCGACATCGTCTCGGAGGTCGATCTGCAGGAGGTTCGCAACGCGGTCGACCAGGCCTCGCGCGAGATCCACCAGCGGTTCGACTTCAAGAACACCGACACGTCGCTCACGCTCGACGACGAGAAGATCGAGCTGCATTCGGCGACCGAGGACCGTCTCAAGGCCGCGTACCAGGTCCTCCAGGAGAAGGCGGTCAAGCGCGAGGTGCCCCTCAAGGCATTGCAGCCGGGCGACGTCGAGCCGGCCGCGAAGGGTTCGGTCCGCCAGACGATCTCGCTCGTGACCGGCATCTCCGACGAGAAGGCGAAGGAGATCTCCAAGCACGTCCGGCAGGCCGTGCCGAAGATCCAGACGCAGATCCAGGGCGCCCAGGTTCGGGTGATGAGCAAGTCCAAGGACGACCTGCAGGCGGCGATCCGCGCGGTCAAGGAGCACGACTTCGGGATCGCCCTCCAGTTCACGAACTACCGCTGAGGCGGTCCGGATCGCCTCCGACCGTGGCCATCCGGTACATTGGGCGGCCTCAGGAGGTGATAGTCGTGGACCTTGAGCGGCTCAAGGCGCGTGCGGCGGAGATCGCCGAGGAAGAAACCGGGAAGCTCCTCAGCACGACACCCGGATCGAAGCAGTTGTACGAGCGGGCGTCGAAGAGCCTGCCGAGCGGCGTGTCCTCGAACTTCCAGGTCGGCGACCCCTACCCGATCTACCTCCAGCGCGGCAAAGGCTCGAGCGTCTGGGACGTGGACGGCACCGAGTACAAGGACTTCCACGGCGGCTTCGGCGTCAACATCGTCGGGCATGCGCATCCGAAGATCGTCGAGGCCCTGACGAAGGCCGCCCAGAACGCGATCCATTTCGCGGTGACCACCCCGGACACCGTCGCGCTGGCCGAGGCGATCTGCGAACGGTTCCAGCTGGAGCAGATGCGGTTCGTGAACTCGGGAACCGAGGCGACGATGGACGCCTTGCGCGTGGCTCGCGCGGCCACGGGGCGAGACAAGATCATCAAGATGGAGGGGTCCTACCACGGCCACCACGACTCCGTGTTGTTCTCCGTCGTGCCGGAGGCCGACGTCTTGGACATGCGGTTCCACACCGGGGGTGACGGCACGTCCTGGTACACGACGGAGCCGACCTCCAAGGGCATCCCCCGCGCGCTTTGGGACACGGTGATCATCGTCCCGTTCAACGATGCGAGCGCGGTCGAGCAAGCGCTGTCGGAAAACGAGGGCGAGGTCGCCGCGGTGATCCTCGAGCCCGTCATGATGAACATCGGCATCGTGGAGCCCAACCCGGGCTACCTCCAGGCTCTCCGGGACGCGTGCGAGAAGCACGGCGCCGTGCTGATCTACGACGAGGTCAAGTGCGGCGGCACGATCGCCTACGGCGGCACGACCGAGCGCTACGGCGTGCGGCCGCACCTCGCGGCGTACGCGAAGGCGATCGGCGGCGGCTCGACGATCGGTGCGTTC
>DATAEV010000180.1:0-3551 GCA_036257875.1 Actinomycetota bacterium
AGGGCATCGAGCCACGCGTCCGCCTCATCGCCGAAGCGAGCGCGGGAGCCGGCGACGAACGTCCGGTACGCGTCCGAGCGTTCGAGCTCCCCGCCCGGTTGGTCGTCCTGCGGGGTCGTCGGCATCGGCCCGCGAGCCTACCCCGTTCGGCCGCGCCGTTCGGCCGGAGAACGGACCGGAGGACCGATACCCGTCGGGCACATCGGATGCCGATGCCTCTTGGGTTCCATGGTGCGAGGAGGCCGTACGTCATGCGTCAGTGGGAGCTGTTCGGCATCACCGATCTCGATCCCAGCTGGACCCCGCCGAAGGCCGACGAAGAGCCCGTCGCCGTCGTGACGGTGCTCGATGTCGGCAGGGACGACGAGGACCTTCTACCGGAGCCGGCCGCGTAAGCGGCCGGCTCGGCACGACCTCGCGGCTCCTACCCTTCGAAGGACCCTGCGGCGTCGAGCACGGCCCCGACTTCGTCGGGGCCGTGCTCGGTCCCGAGGGTCCACAGCTCGTATCCCGAGGGGGGCAGCGCGATCCCCCGGTCCAGCAGGTGATGGAAGAAGCGGGCGTATCGATCGTGATCCGCGGCCTTCGCGTCGTCGAAGTTCCGGACCGGACCCTCGGCGAAGAACAGGCTGAGGAGCGAACCCGCGCGGCCGATGCTGACGGGGAACGGTCGCGTCGCGAACGCGGCCTCGAGCCCCGTCGCCAACGTCTCCGCCGTGCGTTCGAGCCCCGGGTACGGATCGAAGCGTCGCGCCAGATCCAAGGTCGCGATGCCCGCGGCGACGGCGACGGGGTTCCCGCTGAGGGTCCCCGCCTGGTAGACGGGGCCGGCCGGCGCGAGCCGCTCCATCAGGTCCCGCCGGCCGCCGAACGCGCCGCAGGGGAACCCGCCCCCCATCACCTTCCCGAGCGTCGTCAGGTCGGGCGTGACGCCCCAACGGGTCTGCGCCCCGCCGTAGCCGATCCGGAACCCGGTGATCACCTCATCGAAGATCAGGAGGCTTCCGTTCTCCGTGCACCGGGCTCGCAGGCCTTCGAGGAAGCCGTCGCCGGGTGGGATCACGCCCATGTTGGCGGCGACCGGCTCGACGATCACGGCGGCGAGTGCGTCGCCCTGATCGCCGACCACGCGGTCGACCGCGTCCAGATCGTTGAACGGCGTCGTGATCGTGTCCCTCGCCGAACCTTCGGTCACGCCGGGGGAGCGCGGGATCCCGAACGTCGCGAGGCCACTGCCGCCGCCGTCGGCCAAGAACGAATCGGCATGTCCGTGATAGCAGCCGTCGAACTTCACGACCCGATCGCGTCCGGTCGCGGCCCGCGCCAGTCGCACCGCGGACATCGTGGCCTCCGTCCCGCTCGAGACGAGCCGGATGAGCTCAACCCCCGGGAGCGCGTCCACGATGCGACCGGCGAGCTCGACCTCGCCTTCGGTCGGCGCGCCGAAGGTGGTGCCTCTGGCAGCCGCCGCGCACGCCGCACCGACGATCTCGGGATGGGCGTGCCCGAACAGCAGCGCACCCCACGAACCGACCAGGTCCACGTACCGGTTGCCGTCGACGTCGATCACGTACGCGCCCTCGCCGCGATCGAGGAACCGCGGGGTGCCTCCCACCGCGCCGAACGCGCGAACGGGGGAGTTGACGCCGCCGGGGATCACCGCTCCCGCGCGGACGAACAGTTCCTCCGACCTGGTCACGGCCCGATGCTACGGAAGCGGTGCCGTTGACGCCGGTGCGCCCGGGAAGGGACGCTGGCCGGGTGACCGAGCCGGCCGGGACCCCGATCGTGCCGGCCAGGCCCCGCGTGGTCTCGCCCGGCCGGATCATCGCGCTGTTGATCGCCCTGATCGGTTTCTACGTCGTGTGGCCTTCGCTCGTGGGGGTCTTCGGCTCGTTCAGGGAGCTCCGCCACGTGAACCCGGGGTGGTTCCCCGTGATGGTCGCTCTCGAGGCCGGGAGCTTCCTCTGCATCTGGGCCCTGATCGGCCTGTGCCTGCGGTCGAAGCGGTACTTCCTGATCGGCACGTCGCAGCTCGCCGGGAACTCGATCAGCCGGGTCCTCCCGGGGGGGAACGCCGTCGGTGCGGCGCTCCAGTACCGGCTGCTCGTCGCCGGAGGCATGGACCCGACCCGCATCGCGACCGGGCTCACCGCCGTGTCGTTGATCAACGTTGCCACGGTCTTCGCGTTGCCGCTCCTCTCGGTGCCGGCGATCCTCGGCGGCGTCGCGGTCAATCGCGGGCTGGCTCGAGCAGCGTGGCTCGGGGTCGGAGCCTTCATCCTGTTGGTCGCCGCCGGCGCCGCGCTGCTGTTGGCGAACGGGCCGATCGTGTGGGCCGGCCGGCTCTTCCAGCGGGTGCGGAACGCCGTGCTGCGCAAGCGCCCGCCGCTCACCGGCTTCGACGAGCGGCTGACCCGCGCGCGCGACGTGGTTCGAGCGACGCTCGGCGAGCGCTGGGGACAGGCGATCCTCCGCTCGGCCGGGAACGTCCTGTTCGATTACCTGGCCTTGCTCGCGGCGTTGGTCGCTGCCGGTGCGCGTCCGAGGGCCTCGCTCGTGCTGCTCGCGTACGTCTCGGCGGTCGTCCTCGGGTTGATCCCGATCACTCCCGGCGGTCTCGGGTTCGTCGAGGCCGGGCTCGCGGCGACGCTGGTGCTCGCCGGGGTCCCGGCGGCGCAGGCGACGCTCGCGACCCTCGCCTATCGGCTGGCGTCGTACTGGTTGCCGATCGCGATCGGCCCGATCGCGTATGCCCTCTATCGGCGACGGGCGCCTCGTTGGGTCGCGGAAGCGAACGCGGCGGGTCCCGGCTGACGGAGGTCCATCGGATGGGCGACCAGGAGGGGATGCAGCTCCGTGCGCTGGCGGCTGCGGTCTGCGAGCGGCGCCTGAGCGCCCACGAGCTCGTCGCCGAGTCGCTGCGCCGGATCGAAGCACGGGACCCCGACCTGGGGGCGGTCGTTGCCCTCCGCGCCGACGAGGCGCTCGAGGACGCGCGCGGGCTCGACGCCGCGATCGCCGGCGGCGCCGAGGTTGGTGTGCTCGCGGGGCTGCCGCTCCTGGTGAAGGACATGACCGACGTCGCCGGGATGCGGACGACGTTCGGATCGCAGGTCTTCGCGACGGCGCCCGAGGCGCGGAGCGACGCGATGGTCGTCGCGCGGCTCCGCGCTGCCGGCGCGATCGTGGTCGGCAAGACCAACCTTCCCGAGTTCGCGGCGGAGGGGTACACGTCGAACCTGTTGTTCGGCCCGACGCGCAACCCGTGGAACCGGGCGCGCACGTGCGGCGGGTCCTCGGGCGGGAGCGGCCCCATGTCCTCCCACCGCTCGAGCGCGAACACCGCGCCGAGGCTAGGCGTGTCCGATCGCGGCCGGACGGGTTGGGTCGTCGGGTCGCCCGGCGTAGGGCCCGCGAGCACGTTCAGCAGCAGGCGCAGGTCGTCCGCCCGCATCGCGAGCGGACCGTCCGTGGAGTAGTCGATCCAATCGGGGACCGGATCGCGGCCGATCACGCCGTTCGTCGGCTTGAGCCCGTACAGCCCGCAG
>DATAEV010000189.1:0-3706 GCA_036257875.1 Actinomycetota bacterium
GAGCTTCTTCCAGGGTGTGTCGAGGTCGAACCCGTGCGCGTCGCCCACGGCCTGGAGGACCCGGTACCAGTACTCGAGACTGTTGGACGCCCAGGGTGCGATGGCCCCTTCGTTGATGGACAGATCCGAGTCCGGGACGACGAGCTCGGGGTCGACCTCCAAGCGCGTTCCGAGTCCGTCGCACGTGGGGCAGGCTCCGTACGGAGAGTTGAACGAGAAGTTGCGCGGCGCCAACTCGTCGAACGAGAGCCCGCAATACGTGCACGCGAGCTTCTGGGAGAAGGTCTGGACCTCCTCGTGGCCCTCGTGCGTGACGACGGCCACCGACGCGATCCCCTCGGCCAGCTCCAACGCCTGCTCGATCGAATCGGCGACCCGGCGGCGGATGTCGGGCTTCGCGACCAATCGGTCGACGACGACCTCGATCGTGTGCTTGTAGTTCCTGGGTAGCCGGATCGGCTCCGAGAGGTCGCGGACCTCGCCGTCGATCCGCGCCCGGGGATATCCCTTGCGCGCCAGATCCTGGAGGAGCTTCTCGTACTCCCCCTTCCGACCCCGTACCACCGGCGCGAGCACCTGGAAGCGGGTCCCCTCGGGGAGCTCCATCACCTGGTCGACGATCTGCTCCGGGGTCTGTCGCCCGATGGGTCGTCCGCAGTTGTAGCAATGAGGGTGTCCGACCCGGGCGAACAGGACCCGGAGGTAGTCGTAGACCTCCGTGATGGTCCCCACCGTGGAGCGTGGGTTCCGAGAGGTCGACTTCTGATCGATCGAGATGGCCGGGCTCAGACCCTCGATGAAATCGACGTCCGGCTTCTCCATCTGCCCGAGGAACTGTCGCGCGTAGGAGCTGAGGGACTCGACGTAGCGCCGCTGGCCCTCGGCGTAGATCGTGTCGAACGCGAGCGACGACTTGCCGGATCCGGACAACCCGGTGAAGACGATGAGGGCGTCCCGAGGAAGCTCCAGCGTGATGTTGCGGAGGTTGTGCTCCCGGGCGCCATGGATGACGAGGGTGTCTTGGGCCACGTCGATCGAGTGTACCGGCGTCTTCGGACACCACACCGAGACGACCGCGTAGGCTTGCGCGGCATGGCACGTGAGCTGCGAGGGCCCGTCGCGCCGAGCTTCGGCGAGGCCTTCCGGTTCTGGCTCAAGCTCGGGTTCGTCAACTTCGGCGGCCCCACCGGACAGATCGCCGTGATGCACGAGGAGCTGGTCGGCCGGCGCGGGTGGCTGGGGGACGACGGCTTCCTCCACGCGTTGTCCTTCTGCTTGCTCCTTCCCGGCCCTGAGGCCCAACAGCTGGCGATCTATACCGGCTGGCTCCTCAACGGCACCGCGGGAGGGATCGCTGCCGGGGTGCTGTTCGTCCTGCCGGCGGCCGTCCTCATGGCTGGCCTCGCGTGGCTCTACGCGGCGGGCGGCGACCTGCGGATCGTCTCCTCGGTGTTCGACGGGCTGGCGGCGGCCGTGGTCGGCATCGTGGCCGCCGCGATGTTGAGCATCGGCGGACGCGCGCTGCGCGGCAGAGCGGCCGTCGTCGTGGCGGGGTCAGCGTTCCTCGCGATCTTCGTCGTCGGCGTCCCGTTCCCCCTCGTCGTGCTCGCCGCGGCGGGGACGGGCCTCCTGCTCGGGCCCGAGCGACTCGGCGTCACGTTCGACGAGGGATCGAACGCCTCGGCGTCCCCGATCCCACGCCCGCGACCCCGACCGCGCCGGACCATGCTGGTGCTGGCTGTCGGGCTCGCCGCGTGGTGGATCCCTGTCCTCGCCGTCGTCGCGCTGACCGGAACCGGTTCGATCTACTCCCAGGAGGCGCTGTTCTTCTCGCAGGTCGCGGTGATCTCGTTCGGTGGCGCGTATGCCGTTCTGGCGTACGTGGCGCACGAGGTGGTCCGGCGCTTCTCCTTGTCCCCCGACGACGTCGTGGCCGGGCTCGCGCTCGCCGAGACGACGCCGGGCCCGCTGATCCTCGTCGTCGAGTTCTACGGCTTCCTCGCCGCCTACCGGAACCCCGGGACGCTGACGCCCGCCGTCGCCGGAGCGCTGGGCGCCGCCGTGACCGTCTGGGCGACGTTCGCCCCATGCTTCCTCTGGGTTTTCCTCGGCGCGCCGTGGGTGGAACGACTCCGGACCAACCGCGC
Organism: Actinomycetota bacterium; assembly: GCA_036257875.1. GTDB lineage: Bacteria > Actinomycetota > UBA4738 > UBA4738 > HRBIN12 > AC-51. The sequence continues at coordinate 2,148 of DATAEV010000189.1, forward strand.
CTTGCGAAGTGCGCTCGCTGCCGTGACCGCCGCCGTCGTCGGCGTGATCGCGAGCCTCGCACTGACCGTCGCCGCGAACGTGTTGTTCGAGGATGTCGAGATCGTTCGCCCGTTCTTCGCGTCGATCCCCCTGCCGGTCTGGTCATCCATCGACGTCGCCAGCGCCGCGATCGCGGCGGCGGCCTTCGTCGCGATCCGCCGGTTCCGGGTCAACGTCGCGTGGGTGGCGCTCGGCGGCGGGCTCGCGGGGTTGGTGCTCGAGGTCGTGCGCTAGGCTCACGCGATGCTGACGCGCGCGGAGCTCGATGCCATGCCGATCAAGGAGCTGCACGACTTGGCGATGGAAACGGCCCGGAGGCACGTGGACGTGGGGTTCCTCTGGGAGATCGTGAAGGCCCTCCCGGTCGCGGAGGAGGTCACCGGCGACGACCAGCGTTCGAAGGTCGACATCGTGCGTCCGCTCGCGTTGATCAACGACTTCCTGTACGACTCGGACTCGGGCGCGGTCGGCGAGGCCCTCCGGCCGCTCTACGTCGACTACCTCTTGGGGAAGGGCGAGTGAGGCTTCGCCCCAGGGCGTGACCGGCAGCCCGCCGGCGCCTCGTGACCTCGCGAGCTACCGCGACGAGTTCGAGGTCGTCCGTCGCAAGGCGTACCTGATCAGCGCGTCGCTGGGTCCGGTCGGTGACCGCTCCCGTCGCTACCTCGACGACTACGTCCGGGCCTGGGCCACCAAGGGAGCGCCCGACCACGTGTGGTTCGAGGACATCTTCCCGGCGATGGGCCGGCTGAAGCGATCGTTCGCCGGGCTCTGCGGATGCGACGAGGACGAGGTCGCGCTCACGACGAACATCTCGATCGCCCTCTCCACGGTTGCCTCCGCCCTCGATCTCTCCGGCGAACGGAACCGGATCGTCCTCTCGGAGCTGGACTTCCCCACGGACGGACAGGTGTGGCAAGCGTGGTCGGCGAAGACCGGAGCCGAGCTCGTCTGGTTGCGCTCGGCCGACCGCATGACGATTCCGCTCGAGCGGTACGACGACGCGATCGACGAACGGACGGGGCTCGTCATGGTGAACCGCGTGCTCTACCGATCGAGCGCCATCACGGATGCCAAGGCGATCTGTTGGCTGGCCCGCGAACGCGGAGCCCTGAGCCTCGTGGATGACTACCACGGCATCGGCGTCATCCCGCTCGACCTCCACGATCTCGGGTGCGACCTCTACGTCGCCGGAACGCTCAAGTTCCTGTGTGGTGGCCCGGGCTGCGTCTTCTTCTATTGCCGCCGCGATCTCCTCGCATCGCTGGAGCCCGCCGTCACCGGGTGGTTCGCGACCGCGGATCCCTTCTCGTTCGACACCGAGCACCCGACGTACCACCCGACGGCACGCCGCTTGGAGCACGGAACGCCGCCGGCTCCCGTCTTCTTCATCGCGCAGGGCGGGATCGACGTCGTCGCGGAGGTCGGCGTCGATCGGATCCGCCAGCGACAGTGGGAACTCCAGGAACGGGTCATCGAGCACGCCGACCGGCTGGGCCTGGCCGTAAGGACGCCTCGG
>DATAEV010000196.1:0-3134 GCA_036257875.1 Actinomycetota bacterium
AGTCCCCAATGGACGTCGGGATCGGCCTCCGAGGCCAACGCGCGTCCCTGCGCACCGTCGGTCCGTCGAACGAAGAGCGTCCCGTCGACCACGTAGGCGACGTGCGAACCGTCCGGGGAGAGCCGTGGATCGTCCGGAACGCCCTGGGTCGGGACCGTCGACAGCGAGCCGTCGTTCAGCTCGACGAGGCAGAGCTGTCCCCCGTCGACGAACACCGCCCGCGTGACGTCACGGTCGCAGGCATACGTGGTGACGCCTTGCGCGCGCTCGCGCATCCGCTCGCGCCGGGCACGCTCGGCTTCGGTCAGTGCCGCCGACGCCTCCCCGTGCTCGCGTGGGTCGTAGCGGCACGCTTCGTTCCCCGATGCGACGTCCAGCACCCACAGACACGTGACCGGGTCATCGCCCGCTTTCGTTCGGAGGAAGACGACACGAGAGCCGTCCGGCGACACGGTGAAGGTCCGCGGGACCCCGAGCGTGCCGGATCTGGTGCGGGCCTGTTGCCGGGGGAAGGCGAGGTCGTCCGGGTGGCGTCCTTCGAGGGCCACTCAGATCTCCCGGCGGCCTTCGAGCGCTTGCGACAGCGTGATCTCGTCGACGTACTCGAGGTCGCCCCCGACGGGGAGACCGCTCGCGAGCCGGGTGACGCGCACCCCCGATGGCTTCAGGAGCGCCGCCACGTACATCGCGGTGGCGTTGCCCTCCAGGTTCGGGTTGGTCGCCAAGATGCATTCGGTCACGTGGTCGCGCTCGACCCGGTCCAGGAGCTCCTGGACGCGCAGATCCTCAGGCCCCACGCCGTCGAGCGGGCTGATGGCGCCGCCGAGGATGTGGTACCGGCCCTTGTGCAGCGCCGACTTCTCGATCGTGGCCGCGTCCTTCGGCTCTTCCACGATGCAGAGGACGGTGCGATCCCGCCCCTCGTCGGAGCAGATCCGGCAGAGGTCGCCTTCGGCGACGCTCCCGCACTCCCGGCAGAAGGCGATGCGGTCCTTCGCTTGGACGATCGCGGACGCGAGCCGTTTGGCGTCGTCGGGCGGCGCCTTGACGAGCCAGAACGCGAGCCGCTGGGCTGACTTCGGCCCGATGCCGGGCAGCCGTGCGAGCTCATCGATCAGCTCCTGGATCGGCCCCTCGAACACGCTCAGTCACCGCCCCCTTCGACCGGGGTCGCGCCCAGCATCTCCTGGACGCGCCGGAGGGCCTCGTCGTCGCTGGGCGTCTCCTCCTCCTCGACCACCTCGGCGGTCGGAGAGCCACCGGGCTCGCGCGACTCGCGCACGACGCAGGTGATCCGGGGAGCGATCCCGAAGAGATCCCCAAGGGCTTGCTGGAGCTCGTCCTGGCGATCCTGCACCTTCTGCACGCCGAAGCGCTTGTCGGGGGGGAACGCGAGCTCGAGCGTCTCTCCGTCGAAGGAGGCGACCGTCGCGCTCTCCAGGACGGCACGGAGGATCGGTTGGCGGAGCTGGCCGAGGTGGTCGATCAAGGCGCCCCACGAACGTCGGAGCATCGCGACGTCCACGCTCCCCGCGTCCGCGGCCTGCGGGACGGGCATCTGCGTCGCCGACTCATCGGTGGGCGGGTCGGCGGTGCCGGCGACCGGCGACGGAACGGCGGGAGCGGCGACCGGAGCCGGAGAAGCTTCGGCCGGTTCCTCCAGCACCACGACGGCCTCCGGGGCGAGGTTCGCCAACCGCTCCAGGCGTTCCAAACGCGAAACGACGCCGGCCGGCGTGGGGTCGGTGTCGGGGAGGCACGCGCGGATCAACGCGAGCTCCAGCGACAACCGCGGCGAGGTGGTCCAGCGCATGTCGTTCTGCGCCGCGAGCAGCAGCGCGAGGATGCGCGCGAGCTCGCCGGCGCTGAACTTCTCTGCCTGCACCCGAAGACCCTCGTACGCGTCCGCCGCCAGATCGAGGAGGTCTTCCTGGCCGGGGGCGGTCTTGACGAGCAAGAGGTCGCGGAAGTGTCCGATCGTCTCGTTCGTCACGTTGCGGACGTCCCGGCCGTCGAGCACGAGACGATCGACCACCTCGAAGACACCGCGCACGTCCCCCACCGCGACGACGTCCGCGATCTCGAACTGGACCTCGCCACGGGGCGCGCCCAGCAGGGCGCGCACCGTGGCCTCGTCGACCGTCTGCCCGCCGAGCACCGTTGCCTGGTCCAGCAGCGAGAGCGCATCGCGCGCCGAGCCTTCGGCTCGGCGCGCGATCGCGTGGGCAGCCGCGGGATCCAGCGCGACGCCTTCGGACGACGCGATCGTCTGAACCATCTGGGCGAGCCCTTCGATCGTGTGGCGCCGGAAGTCGAACCGCTGGCACCGCCCGACGATCGTCGCCGGCATCTTGTGCGGCTCGGTGGTGGCGAGCACGAACCGCACACCGGGTGGCGGTTCCTCGAAGAGCTTCAGCAGCGCGTCGAACGCTTCGCGGGACAGCCGCTGCGCTTCGTCGATGATGTAGACCTTCTCGCGACCGACCATCGGAGCGGTCGGCGCTTTCTCGCGAAGCTCACGAGCGTCGTCGACCCCACCGTGGGACGCGGCGTCGATCTCGACCACATCCACGTGCGTCCCCTCGCGGATGGCGACGCACTGCTCGCAGACGTTGCAGGGCTCCGCGGTGGGCGCGTTCACGCAGTTGACCATCTTGGCCAGGATCCGCGCCGTGGAGGTCTTGCCGGTCCCGCGCGGTCCGCAGAACAGGAACGCATGGTGGAGTCGGTCCTCGCGGATCGCTCCGGTCAGCCCCCGCACCACATGGTCCTGACCGAGCAGCTCGGCAGGGGTCTGCGGCCGGTAGCGGCGGTACAAGGCTTGATGCTGCTTCTCTACCCGCTCGTCGTGTGGCCGTTGGTCGTGTCGCCGTTCGTCCTCTGGCACGCCGTCCCCGTTCCCTCGCTCACGAAGAAGATAGGCCGTGCACCCGCCATCGACGCCGTGAGACTCGAGCGCGTTCCCGCGCGGCAGGCTCCGGCCAGGCGTCCCCACGGCACCCGCCGGGAACCGCTAAGGGCTGCTGCGTTCCCGCCCTGACCCGGTTCGCGGTCCGACGTCGCGTAGGACCCGACCTTCAACGCCCCGCGCCGAGTGCTGCCTCGGGCCTCGCGGGCCTCCGGCGGGGATTCAG